>JANOHT010000007.1:0-9742 GCA_031406605.1 Methylotenera sp.
TATGCAAATACGACAACTTGAGATGAGTGTTATTTCCAGAAACCGCACCTTGTAGTTTCCCATAGTAAATTCTCATGCCAATCAGCCCGACAATTAATTGACCAATCAGCAATCCACTTAGCCAATTTTCAGCATTCGGCGAAAATACTTGAGCTAACATAACAGCAAAAATCAAACTCATTACAGTGGTGGCAACTGTCAGCACAATAAACCAACCTCTATGACCGAGTAAATTTAAACCAGGTATCGCAACTTGGTTTAATGTTCCAAAAATCAAGTTGCCGCAAACCAATAATAACAACCAATAAATGCTAATACTTGGGTTCCAAATGTTAAATCCGATTAAGGCAGATAGCACTAAAGCCGAAAACACATTGACCACCAAGAGATAATACCAAAAATACGTTAAATAATTTATCGCTTGCCCTCTTAAATCCCAAGCATGTAATCGTCGGTTCATAAACATACCAACCGGATTAAGCAACAACAATGCAAAAAAGGCCACAGTCGCCGTGACGATGGAAATCTTTCCCATTTCTGCAGGCGACAACAAACTTGTTGCGAGGCGAAGCGTTAGCAACAAGAGTGCGAACTGAGTAATCCTTCCAATCGCAACTAATAACATCGTTTATACCTATGACTAAACTTTACGCTAAGGCAAGACATTACTATTTGCTGTAGAAACAGGTTGGTAATGGATAATGAGGATTATCAGAGTTATCAGAATCTAATGGGTGCGGGAAAACCTTAGCATACGATGGATTACAAATCCGATCATTTCGCAAGAAAGTAAACTCGGCCACCGGCGAGATAGATAATCCACTTTTACTCAAAGGTTTTCGGCAGTTATTGGGATGAATATGTACGCACGTGTGCGTCTGTAGAATTTTTTCAAACGCTCGTGAGGCCAATTGAAAAAAAGATCGATTCCAAAGCTGATCTAAATCGTGAAACTCTGCAACGATGATCCTGTACCTGCTCATTAAGCTATCCGACATAGCTAGAAATGTTTCGTATTCATATCCTTCTATGTCAATTTGTAAAATCAAATCTGATTGTGAACTTGGCAGTGATGCAGACACCCAATCATCAACAGTCATAAAGTTATCGCTTGTTGTTACGCCAACATACTTTTGAGTGAAGTGGAATAATTCGTGTAATTCTGCTGGCTTCTCTACAGATTTATCAGCCATGAATACTTTCATCCCTAAATCGGCACAATCTTTTTCGAATCCTGAAACAAAGCAAACACCAGGCGAAAAACATGCTTCAATTCCTACCAGATCATCTGGAACCAAATATCCCCCATCACCCTTTGGACCTAATCTGATCATTTCTTTATCTTGGGTCATTGGAAAAAGCTTTTGTAGTAATAATTGAACTTGGGCTTTGTCTGTCAAAGACGTTGGGAAGCCTTTTCCAAAAGCCAAAATATACATTGCGAAGGATTTAAAAAGTTGTTTCACTAATGGTTCTCCATGTTGACTAAAGCTTAAGAAAGTAGATTTTCTTGAGAATTTTGTTTCTGAATTATCGCAGCCGCCTCAAGTAATATCCCATCTAAAGAAGTTAAAGCAGGCTGATATCCAAAATCCGCAGCACGTCTTTTAAGTGAGTAGTAATGCGGCTTGCTACCAGTTGCATTAGGACTAGCCATTGCGTCGGCAATTTCATAACTCAAACCCAATTTTTCTTGCATGGTAGTTAATAAACTAGGCTTATCAACAGGAGCAAGAGTATAACAGTCGACAGCTCCATTACTGGCGGGTGCAGAAAGAAGAGCGCTGACTAATTGATAGAAGTCAGATGGGTGCAAAAAGTCACGCACGATGTAGTCAGAGGATGTTTTCAGTACTGTCTTATCGCGAATGGCACGTAAAATATCCGTAATTAAAAATCGTGCAGTAATATCTTGTGTGCGACTGAAATAATTAAACACGCGGATATCGATGATAGATAATTCAGGGTGCGCGCGATGCCTGCATTCAGCATGTAGTTTTGCAACACCGTACCACTCGTGCGGCGCTAGATTATTAATTGAAATAACGGCTGGAGTATCGCTAGTAACTGGTTCGTTAAAATTTGATCCATAAGCAGCCCCGCTACTTAAAAACAGATAGCGGCACGCTGGATGAGCTTGTAAGTAATTCAGCACCAGTTCATCAAAACGTAAAGTAATGTCAAAGATAGAGTTACCCATCGCCACGGCCTGTGTTGGATTGCCGACACCTACGAAGTTAATGACTGCATCGAACTCCTGCCCCCCAAACCCAGAAAACTCATCTATGAGATAGCGTCCTGACAACCCTACAGTTTCCATCCATTTCATCACTACGTCTGGGCGGCGTGCAAACAAGTGTAGATATTTGTCTTTCTCAGCGGAAAATGAGACGATCAAGTCTCTCGCAATTTGGCTGGTCGCCCCAAGTATAGCTATTTTCATTGTATTGATGTGTTCGTTAATCGTTTAGCTTAGGAAACTGTTCATCCAGTTTCGACCCAAAGGCTAAACGTGGGCGGCATTCCGTTGCACCGTCCATCATAATTTCAATGAGCAGGGGGCCTTTGTGGTCGACTATCAGACTCAAGGCATAATCCATCTCCGCTATATCAGCGACACGATAAGCCTCGATTCCATAAGCCATTGCAATATTAGTAAATGAAGGGCTGCTATAACCTTTCCTAGTTGATTGGTCGCGACCATCAAAATACATATCTTGAAAATTCTTAACCATGCCCAACACTGAGTTGTTCATTACGATGATGGTCAGATCCAACCCTAAACGATTAAGCGTATCAAGCTCCTGAATGTTGATTTGCAGGCTTCCATCCCCGGTAATCACGACAACTTTATTCTGTGACTGAAGAGCGACCCCCAGTGCAGTAGGTAAGGCAAACCCCATTGCCCCCATGCCACCACTATAGTGAACGGCCTGATTAGGGGATAACCGCAAACTTTGTGCCGCCCACATCTGATGATTGCCGACATCACAAACGTAATCAATTGAATGTTTAGCCAAAATCCGATTCAGCTTTTTAAAAAGCTCACTTGGACTAATCTCCCAATCCTCATATTCATTGGGTAGCGCTCGGTAGCGTTGTTTTGACAGTTCAACCAGCCAAGTTTTGTCCAAGTTGGGGAATGTGCCACTGCTCAGCAAAAGTGTCTTGAAAAAACTTTCTGCCGTTGTGCAAATATTCAGATCAGCCTGAACGCGATTACCCAATTGAGCAGGGTCAATGTCTATCTGGACAATGCGCGCTTGACGAGCAAAGTCATCTACGTCAGCACCTGTTTGTCTAACATCAAGTCGTGCGCCCACCACAATCAATAAATCGCAATTTTGTACAGCCCAGTTGGCCTCACGATTACCATAACTGCCGATCATGTTGAAATAATTGTTACGCGCTATTACCCGTTCATGACCCATGAGTGTTGATACATATGGAATACCTAGGCTATCTGCTGCTAACAACCACTCATCCATTGAGTCTGCCCAACGCGCCCCGCCACCGATGCATATTAACGGACGCTGCGCATCCTTACAGAGAGATTCTAAATTTTCTAGGGCTCTCATATCCAATTCACATCCAGTGATGATCTCCAGCGGTACCTTCAACCACTTTTCAACCAAAGTATCTGGAATCTCAGCTCTCTGGACATCATTTGGAATATCCAACAACACCGGACCTTGCCGCCCGCTCAGCATCAAGGATAAAACTTTATGCAATTCTGGTAACAAATCTTCTGCGCTATCTACTCTCTTCGCATATTTAGTCAGGGAGCGCGCGACTTCAACAATGTCTAATTCCTGAAAACCTTGCTGCCTGATTGCACGTTCGCCTTTAAGTTCTCGAGTATTCACTTGACCTGTGATAAACAAACAAGGAACGGAATCAAACCAGCAGCTCCCGATACCGGTAACCAAATTGGTTGCGCCAGGACCACTAGTTCCCATCGCTACTGCAATCGTTTTTCCCCTGGTCTGCCTTGCCACACCCTCCGCGGCAAAAGCTGCAGCTTGTTCGTGGTGCATAGAAATGATGTTGAACTGTCCCGACTCGGCAAAGCTATCAAGAAGATGTGTAATCATCCCACCCACAAGTTCAAAACAAGTATGAATTTGATGAGTTATCAGAAATTTAGTTAATGCGTCAGAAGCCTTCAATGTAATTCCTATGTTCTAAATGTACTAGAAATTCACACCAAAAAACTCTTCAATTTTATCGGCTATAAAACTCAACATCTCATCGTTTAGGCCTGGGTATACTCCCACCCAGAAACTATTACTCATTACCAAATCAGTATTAGTGAGTTCTCCACTAATTCTATAATTGCGTCCTAACATATAAGGTTGCCTTGTTAGGTTGCCAGCAAATAATAAACGAGTCCCAATCTTGTTTTGATCAAGGTAATTAAGTAAATCTACACGGCGAACATCCGAATCAGGGCGAATAGTCATTAGAAAACCAAACCAAGAGGGGTCACTATTGGGTGTAGCTTCAGGAAGGATTAAAAACTCTTCGCAAGAAGAGAGTCTGTTTCTTAAGTAAGCAAAGTTATCTTTACGTGCTTGAACAAAGCTATCAAGCTTATCCATCTGCGCTAAGGCGCAAGCTGCTTGCATATCAGTAATCTTAAGGTTGTAACCGAGATGCGCATAGGTATATTTATGATCATAACCTTCTGGCAGGCTGCCTAATTTCCAACAAAAACGCTTACCACAAGTATTATCTTTTCCGGGCGGACAGTAACAATCACGTCCCCAATCGCGGAAAGACTCAGCAATTTGCTTAAGCTCATGATTATTCGTAAATACTGCTCCACCTTCACCCATTGTAATATGGTGAGCTGGGTAGAAGCTGAGCGTACCAATGTCACCAAATGTGCCAGTGAGTTGCCCATCGTATCGTGAACCTAATGCATCGCAGTTATCTTCAACTAGCCATAAATTGTGTTTCTGACAAAGTTCTTTGACCACTTTAATATTGAATGGATTACCTAAAGAATGAGCAAGCATAATCGCTTTAGTTTTAGAGCTAATTGCAGCCTCAATCTTGCTAGCGTCAATATTATGTGAGGCTAAGTCAATATCAACAAATACGGGCACTGCACCAAACTGAAGAATAGGATTAACTGTAGTCGGAAAACCAGCTGCCACTCCAATCACTTCATCACCAGCTTTAATGGCACGCTCACCCAGCCTAGGCGAAGTTAGTGCTGTAAAGGCTAGTAAATTAGCAGAAGAACCCGAATTAGTGGTAATAAGAAATTTAACACCCAAATACTCAGCCAAACGCTTTTCAAACGCTTCGTTAAAGCGACCCGTTGTTAGCCAGCCATCTAGTGAGGCCTCCACCATGTTTTTTAGCTCTGCAGCATCTAGAACTTTGCCAGAGGGTGGTACTACTGTTTTACCGGGCTCAAAAGCCTTTGGCTCATATTTAATTGCAGCATACTCATCAACAAGCTGAGCTATTTGCTGACGAAGTTGTTGGGATTTATCCAAAGTGGTATTCCTTATAATCTAATTATTACAAATACTTCTAGAGCCATGGCGTATTATTACAACTGCGCTGCCTCATACTGCTTTATTTGGTGAAGACACATCGCCTGCATATCAGCACTAGCAAGGTGCGCTTTATGCCAGACACAAATTTTTTCTATCGTCTCCGCTAGCGTCCATCTGGGTTGCCAGCTCAAGCGTGCTTTTGCTTTAGAGCAATCCAGCTTCAAATAATGCGCTTCATGAGGATGATCTCCTCCATCCAATACCCAGCCTGCGCCCTCGCCCCAGATATTGGTCAGCCTCTCTACAATCCATTGCACCGGCTTGGCGTCGTCATCGTTAGGCCCGAAGTTCCAGCCTTCAGCGTAGCCTGCTCCCTCTTCATAGAGCTTTTGTGCCAACAACAAATAGCCAGATAGTGGCTCTAACACATGCTGCCAAGGGCGAATGGCGTTCGGGTTGCGGATATTAACCGAATTCCTTTGAGTCATGGCGCGTACGATATCAGGGATAAGCCGATCATCCGCCCAATCACCACCTCCAATGACATTCCCAGCTCTACCAGAAGCTAAAGCTACGCCATGCTCTTTATATTTCTCAGGATGAAAATATGAGTTACGGTAACCAGCAGTCACCAACTCAGCGCAGCCTTTGCTATTGCTGTATGGGTCATAGCCACCCATCGCCTCATTCTCGCGATAGCCCCATGTCCATTCACGGTTTTCGTAACATTTATCGCTAGTTATATTCACAACTGTTTTTACACTATCTGTGCTGCGCACAGCTTCGAGTAAATTCACCGTACCCATCACATTAGTTGAATAGGTCTCAACTGGTTCGGTATATGAGTACCGCACCAATGCTTGTGCCGCCATGTGAAAGACTATTTCAGGCTTATGTTCGTTAAATACCGCACGCAAATGCTCCAAATCGCGGATATCGCCAATAATGCTAGTCATGTTGTTACCAATCTCGGCAACATCAAATAAGTTGGGTGTAGTCGAAGGAGCCAGTGCATAACCAACCACATGTGCACCCATTGATTGTAACCATAGCGATAACCAGCTACCTTTAAAACCAGTATGTCCTGTTAACAGAACGCGTTTACCTTGCCAAAATTTTTGATTCACGACCACACCTTCCATGGTGCTTTTCCTGATAGCCATAACTCTTCAAGGTGTATCTTGTCGCGCAACGTATCCATTGGCTGCCAGAAGCCGTGATGTTGAAATACAGCAAGTTGACCTTCTTCGGCCAACCGCTCTAATGGAGAACGTTCCCAAGTTGTTTTATCATCAGTAATATACTCAAGAACTTGTGGTGATAATACAAAAAAACCACCATTAATCATCGCACCATCACCTTTGGGCTTTTCCTGAAAACTGTTCACTTTATTGCCGATGATATCTAGTGCACCAAAACGACCAGGGGGAATTGTTCCCGTCAGTGTAGCTTTAAGATTTTGTGTTTCATGAAAAGCAATCAATTCAGTAATGTTCACGTCACTTACACCATCACCATAGGTAAAACAGAAAGCTTCTTCATCTTTAACATAATCAGCTACTCGCTTTAAACGGCCACCCGTCATAGTCTCTTCACCAGTATCAACCAATGTTACTTTCCATGGCTCAGCATAACGCTGATGCACTTCCATTTTGTTGTTTTGCATTTCAAAAGTAACATCTGACGTATGTAAAAAATAATTGGCAAAATACTCCTTGATGACATAACCTTTATAACCACAGCAAATCACAAAATCATTAATGCCATGTGCGGAATACATTTTCATAACATGCCACAAGATTGGTTTACCGCCAATTTCAATCATTGGTTTAGGTTTGAGATGGGTTTCCTCACTTATTCGCGTACCCAAACCACCTGCAAGAATGACAGCTTTCATTTAGTGGCACCATTTTTTAAGTAGTTTTGACAAGAAAATTTAAGCCCCTCTAAGAGTTTGGTATTTGCATACCATCCTAGAGAGTTTATAAAACTAACTTCCATCAACTTACGCATGGTGCCATCTGGTTTTGTACTATCAAACTCTAACTTCCCATTGTAGTCAACTACTGAGCTAATCAGCTCAGCAAGCTCTTTAATCGTAACATCTTCGCCAGTACCAATATTTATTAATGGGGGCAAGCCGTCATTTCTATTGCTAGCCAGCAAGGGTTGATATTGCTCGTCAGGCAGATTCATAAGATAACAACAAGCGTCCGCCATATCGTCGCTATATAAAAACTCACGTTTAGGTGTGCCCGTGCCCCATACCATTACATTGGGCTGACGATTGACTTTAGCTTCATGAAATTTTCGGATTAACGCAGGAATAACATGGCTGTTTTCTGGATGATAATTATCATCTGGCCCATATAAGTTAGTGGGCATTACAGCTAGATATTGCGTGCCATATTGGCGGTTATAGCTCCAACACATTTCAATACCTGCGATTTTCGCAAGTGCATATGGTCTGTTGGTGCACTCTAGCGGGCCTGTAAGTAAATATTCTTCTTTAATCGGTTGTGGGCAATCTCGCGGATAAATACAGCTAGAGCCTAAAAATAATAATCGCTTAACGCCCGCTAGATAAGATTGATGAATGACATTAGTTTGAATTGCTAAATTTTCTTGAATATACTCGGCTGGATAGGTGTTATTTGCATGAATACCGCCAACTTTAGCTGCTGCTAAAATCACATACTCTGGTTTTTCAGTTGAGAAAAAATCAGCAACCAATTTTTGATTGGTTAAATCAAGCTCTGCATGCGTGCGAGTAACGACATTACTGTAGCCTTGCGCAACCAGCTGGCGCATCAAGGCTGAGCCAACCAGTCCACGATGTCCTGCTACATAAATTTTGGAGTCTTTATTCATTTCTAAATTACTCGTGATAATCCATGGCTTGGTAGCCGTGTTTTTTTACCAATTCATCACGTTCAGCTGATTTATAGTCTTCGCGCACCATTTCTGCTACAAGCTCATCAAATGTAATTTTAGGAGTCCAGCCAAGTTTCTGTTTGGCTTTTGTGGGGTCTCCTAATAGCGTTTCCACCTCTGTTGGTCTGAAGTACCTTGAGTCTACTTGCACGATACATTTCTCTTGCCAATAGCCTTTTTCTTCAATACCTGTACCCCGCCATGTTATTTCCATGTCTAGCTCTTTGGCTGCAGCATTTACAAAGTCGCGCACACTGTATTGCACACCTGTCGCTATGACGAAATCATCTGCTGTTTCTTGCTGCAGCATCAGCCATTGCATTTCAACGTAATCTTTAGCATGTCCCCAATCACGCAAAGCATCTAAATTACCCAGATATAAACAGTCTTGTAAATCTAAGTTAATACGAGCCAGGGCTCGTGTAATTTTACGTGTAACAAAAGTTTCACCACGTAGTGGGCTTTCATGATTAAACAAAATACCGTTGCATGCATAAATACCATAAGCCTCACGGTAATTCACCGTAATCCAGTAAGCATAGAGCTTAGCTACTGCGTATGGGCTACGCGGATAAAATGGCGTAGTTTCTTTTTGTGGTGTTTCTTGAACTAATCCATAAAGCTCTGATGTAGAAGCTTGGTAAAACTTAGTTTTTTTCTCTAATCCTAAAATTCTAATGGCTTCTAAAATACGTAACGTACCTATACCATCGGCATTTGCAGTGTATTCAGGCGTCTCAAAACTCACTGCAACATGGCTCATCGCTGCTAGGTTGTAAATTTCATCTGGCTGTGTTTGCTGAATGATTCGAATTAAATTAGTAGAGTCCGTTAGATCTCCATAATGTAATACGAAATTTTGGTTATCCACATGCGGGTCTTGATACAAATGATCTATTCGATCAGTATTAAATAGCGATGCGCGGCGTTTTACGCCATGCACAACATAGCCTTTACCCAATAAAAACTCAGCCAGATAAGCACCATCTTGCCCAGTAACTCCAGTGATTAAAGCGACTTTTTTATTTTTTTCTACGTCATTCATTGTTTAATTGCTCTTCCATAAGTATCTTCAAAACGCACAATATCATCTTCACCCACATAATCACCACATTGCACTTCTATAATGCTTAGTGGCTTATCACTGGTGTTTGCAAGACGATGACGGTGAGTTTTAGGGATATAAGTTGATTGATTTTCAATGAGTGTAAACTCAACCTCACCATTCGTAATAGTAGCAACACCAGAAACCACCACCCAATGCTCCGAGCGGTGCTTGTGCATTTGCATAGAAA
>JANOHT010000021.1:0-9657 GCA_031406605.1 Methylotenera sp.
CGCTAAGCCATTGCGTGAAGTGAATCAATTCCTTCACGGTGATGCTAGCGGTTTAAATGGTAAAGCGATTGTCATCGAAAATCCGAATGGTGCACATAACATCGCAGTTGGCCTGAAAGCCGAGCTTGACGTGACGATTAAAGGCCATGCAGGTTACTACGCAGCAGGCATGAATCAAATCGCCAAAGTGACGATTGAGGGCAGTGCAGGTAGCGGCGTTGCTGAAAATATGATGTCTGGTCATGTGCATGTTAAAGGCTTTGCCTCTAATGCCGCAGGTGCAACAGCTAATGGCGGTTTATTGGTGATTGACGGTGATGCAGGTTTGCGTTGTGCGATTGCCTTAAAAGGTGCTGACGTTGTAGTTGGCGGCTCTGTAGGCAGTTTTTCGGCCTTTATGGCACAAGCAGGCAACTTTGTGATTTTAGGTGATGCAGGTGAAGGTCTAGGTGACTCAATCTACGAAGCTAAGATTTTTGTGCGCGGTAAAGTAAAAAGCTTAGGTGCAGATTGCGAAGAGAAAACCACCAGTCCTGAAGATAGAAAAATTCTGGCTGATTTATTGGTTAAGTCTGGTCATGCAGATGTGAATCCAGATAGCTTTAAGCAATATGGTTCGGCTCGTACCCTTTACCACTTCCATGTCGATAATGCAGGAGCCTATTAAAATGAAAGATGATCTAGTTAAAGATACGTTACATAAAACACCACAAACTAAGCCGCGTTATTCTGCGACATTTGATGAGTATACGATGTCGGAAATCAGACGTGCAGCCGCGACAGGTATCTATGATATCCGTGGTGGCGGTGCTAAACGTAAGCTGCCACATTTTGACGACTTACTATTTCTGGGCGCGTCAGTCAGCCGTTATCCATTAGAAGGTTACCGTGAAAAATGCGGTACCGATGTGATATTAGGCGCAAGGTTCGCTAAAAAACCTATCCATCTCAAAACAGTAGTGACCATTGCAGGTATGAGTTTTGGTGCACTTTCAGGCCCGGCTAAAGAAGCTTTGGGTCGCGGCGCTACTGCTGTAGGTACAAGTACAACGACTGGTGATGGCGGCATGACGCCTGAAGAACGTGGTCAGTCTAAAACGCTGGTGTATCAGTATCTACCTTCACGTTACGGTATGAATCCGGATGATTTGCGCAAGGCCGATGCAATTGAGTTAGTGATTGGTCAAGGCGCAAAACCAGGCGGTGGCGGTATGTTGCTCGGTCAAAAAATCAGCAAACGCGTAGCAAAAATGCGCTGTTTACCTGAAGGTATCGATCAACGTTCATCTTGCCGTCATCCAGACTGGACAGGCCCAGATGATTTGGAAATCAAGATTGCCGAGATTCGTGAAATCACCGATTGGGAAAAACCTATTTACGTAAAAATCGGCGCAACACGTCCGTATTTTGATGTGGCTCTGGCAGTAAAAGCGGGCGCAGACGTTGTGGTACTAGATGGCATGCAAGGGGGTACTGCGGCTACGCAAGAAGTTTTTATTGAGCATGTAGGATTACCAATCCTTGCCTCTATTCGCCCAGCAGTTAAAGCCTTGCAGGATTTAGGCGTATACCGTAACGGTAAAAATAGCGTGCAGTTGATTGTTTCTGGAGGTATTCGTAATGGTGCTGACGTTGCCAAAGCGATTGCGCTAGGTGCAGATGCAGTAGCCATTGGTACCGCAGCGTTAATCGCACTTGGTGACAATGACCCGCATTTAGAAGACGAATACAACAAGCTAGGCACTACTGCTGGCGCGTATGACGATTGGCATGAGGGTAAGGATCCTGCAGGTATCACTACGCAAGATCCTGAGCTGATGAAACGAGTAGATCCTGTTAAAGCAGGCCATCGTTTGGCTAACTATATCGCTGTAATGACCATGGAAGCACAAGTCATTGCACGTGCTTGTGGTAAATCGCATTTGCATAACTTAGAGCCGGAAGATTTGGTTGCATTAACGTTAGAAGCTTCAGCCATGGCACAAGTGCCTTTAGCTGGTACTAGCTGGATCCCAGGAGTTACTAAGATCTAATTTTTTCTGAGTTTTAACCCCACCCGAATCTTCGGGTTTTATGAGGGTACGCGCAATGAATGATTATTTTTACTTGAAGGCGGGTTTGTTCTCCAACTACCGAAATAGTGTAAAAAAATCATTGATATTGAATGCGCGTACCCCCTTTTTTTATCAGTACGATGTAGTTAAAGGTATTTGTTTTTCGCATGGTTTTTTGTCCAGTTTCACACTCAAATCTTCATCTAGTTTTGCAATGCGCGCTCGTGCATTTTCCCCTCACCATTACCAAGTAAATCCTCCATTCTGGTGACTACGCTTATTACTTCACTGCCATCTACTTCACTGGCAACTACTTCACTGGTTTTCTAATTTTAAAGAGATAGGGAGAGAGTAATGAGTAAAGACATAAAAAAAAGAATGAATGAAATGTATCTGCGCGACTGCTTGATGGCTTGGTTTGATGTTGCACTGCTGTGGGCTGCTGTCATTTTCGTTCTAATCGCCATCCTAGGCATCGTGCAAGACGCAAATATACGTCTTGTGCTTTACGCTGCAAGCTTCTTATTAATGCTTTTCAATACCGCGTCTGTTTTTGCGATGACCAAGCATTTCAAAGAAGACAAGGATTTCATCTACGGCCTAGATATCAAACATTTTGATGCTAATCGTGCCGCCAAAATAAATCGCTAGGAGCACCAAATGAAAAAAAATTATACGCCGCCCAATCAGGGCTTTTTTGGTCAAATCTTTGACACGCTTTTAGTGCTGGTGTTGGTTTACGCCAGCTTGATGGTGCCATTGCTTTTTAAAGCTGAGGCCAAAGCAGAAGCGGCTGCAGCCGCTGCAGTTGAGGCTGTAAAAGCGACCTGGGAATCTTTGGGACAGAACGCGATTCAACAGGCTCAATGGATAAAACTCGGTTATGACCCTGAAAAAGCTGCCACATTAATTAATAGCCGTTTTGACTACACGATTGACCCAATGATGTTAATCATCACCATTGCAGTGGTGGCTGGTTATTTCTTGTTCATGTTAAAAGTATCTGATAAGCAATATCGCGAAGTAATCGCGGAAAAATTCGATAATAAATAATTGCTTACTAATCAATAGTTGCTCATATTTCGGGAGAGAGATCATGGAATTTTGGAATATTTTGGTGTATGCCGCATGGAGCCTTTCGGCGATCATGCTGGTTTGGATGGTGGTAGATGCTTTTATGATTTCATCGCAATACGATGAAGAATATTTAATGAGTTCACGTGAAGGCGGTGAAGAAGATGTAGTGCACGGCGTGCATTTGGAAGAAGGGAACCCATAATGGCTACCGAGAAAATTACAAATAATGGCACTAACCGTATTGCGATGCTTAAGGTGCTCAATCCATTTCATATATGGGCGCTGGGCGTGGGTATTGTGCTGGTCGGTGAGTTTATGGGTTGGAATTTTACCGTAGGTAAGGGCGGTGCTTACGCTTCGCTCATTGCCTGCTGGGTCATTGGTTTGCTCTACACTTGCGTTGCGATGATTGACTCTGAAGTGACTTCTACCGTTGCAGCAGCTGGTGGTCAATATACACAAGCCAAACATATTATTGGCCCGCTAATGGCCTTTAATGTCGGCTTGTACCTAGTGATGGCTTACACCATGCTTTGTGCGGCAGATGCACTGGTGGTGGGCGACCTCATGAAGTCTGGTGCTGAGGTGATGGGCTATGCCGGTCTAGATACTAAGCCTTTTGTGGTGTTAACTGTGGCTTTTCTGGCATGGCTAAATTATCGAGGCGTGTTTGCAACCTTGACGCTAAATCTTGTCATTACATTTCTAGCTTTCATGTCGCTGATCGTATTGTTTTTTGCGGTTGATCCATTAAATCAGGGCGCTGTGCTTCAGCACCAAGGCTTACTTACCGACCTGCCATACGGCTGGATTGGGGTGATTGCCTCACTACAGTTTGGTATGTGGTACTACCTTGGTATTGAGGGTACTTGTCAAGCAGCTGAAGAGGTGCGCTCTGCCGGCAGATCCATTCCACTCGGTACCATGGGTGGGATGATGACATTGCTGGTGGCAGCTACCATTACTTGGTTTGTAGCTACTGGGTTAATGCCTTGGCAGTATTTGGGTCAAGCGGTAACGCCTATGTACGATGCAGCAACACTACTTGGCAGTAGCCAACTTCAGTTGATGTTGTTTGTTGCAACTGCTTTTGCTGCGATTGCCTCGGCCAACGGATGTATCAATGATGCGTCACGCGCTTGGTTTTCATTGGCACGTGACCGCTATATGCCAGTGTTTTTTGGTGCAATTCATCCAAAATACCGCACGCCTTACCGATCAGTACTGTTTCTAGTGCCGATTGCAGTATCATTTGCATTCACGGGATTGTTAGATCAAGTTATTACGTTCTCTATCTTGTCTGGCCTACTTGGTTATACCTTTATGACCTTTAATATGATTAAATTTAGAAAAATGTGGCCATTAGGTAGCATCCATCGTGGTTACATTCATCCTTTCCATCCTATCCCTGCAATCACGTTGCTAACGCTATGTTGTGCTACTTATTTTGCAACATTCTTGGGTTATGGTGCATCATTACTTTCTATCATGGCGTTCTATATTTTAGCTTCAATCTGGTTCGTATTACGTCGCTACAAATACGTGAAACGGGCAGACCAGTTCACCATGCCATGGCCACGTCCTAAGGGGTATTAGCATCACAATATTGAGCTTTTAAACAAGATTGGTAACGGTCTGATGACCGTTGCCACATGTGAGGTTCAAATGAATATAGTTGTAGTGGTTTTATTAGTACTGATGGTCGTAGTTTCATATAGTAAATACCGTCGCGATGTCAGCTATAAAGCGCAAGCGCGCAACCATGTGTTTGATGACTGCCTCGAGTTGCTGGATCAAGCCAAAACAAGCTTAGATAAAGCCAATCTGCCATTGCTAAAAGGTAGTTTTGCAGGGTATCAAGTCGCACTAAGCATTGTTGAAGATACATTAGGCTGGCGAAAGTTACCGCCATTGTGGTTGTTAATTAAAGTTGCAGCAAATAAATCAAGCCATGGCACATTAGATTTAATTGCCAGACCCTCTAATAACGAGTTTTATAGTCCATCATGGCAATGGGATGGCAACTTAGCTATTCCATCAACTTGGCCACAGCATGCCATTCTTAAGTATGAACAGCAACCAGTAGACGTAGTGTTACTGGATCCTTATGTGCCTCAACTGTTTGCGGATGAAAAAATGAAGGAGCTGTTAATCACGCCAACGATGGTGAGGCTGACCTATATGGTGAATCAGGCTGAGCGAGGCGAATATCTCATTATGCGTAATGCTGTTTATGAAGATGCACCAATTAGTAAAAATGTCGTAGAAATTCTACTAAAACAAGCGATTGCTATACGATTAAGTATGGAAAGTGCTGAAATTAAAACAGTGTAAAGGTGCTTATGACAACCGTTAACAACAAGGCATTACAGCAGCCAGTGAATCCAAAATTAGTGTTGCTGATTGCCATACTACTACCTGGCATGGGGCAAGTAATTAACAATGCCCCAAAACGTGGTTTTTTTATGGCATGTTTCATGATCATACTTGGGCTGATTACGTTTAATCTTTCTCAGCCAAATATTTCCATGGTGGGGCGATTAGCAGGTGGAATTTTCATCTATGCAATCTCGATTATGGATGCCTATTACTGGGCTAAATATCGCACGGAGTTATTTAAACGTAATATTTAGATATGGCCGCAAATTTTATGGGTTTGACGCAGTTCAAGCTAGATTTCATAATTGTTTGCGTGTTAATTTTGGTTGTTAGTTAATCCAGAATCCAGTTGACGGATACTGTTAATCACGTCAGATTCATCCATCTGATTCAGTAAGCCGCTCAGCTTTAATTTTCTTAATACATTCGGCCGTGTCTCGCAAAATACCAGTCGAGTCTTGTGTCGCTTGCACGTATTTAGTAAATTTCTAAGTGATTGCAAGCCAGTAGCGTCTATGAACGGTACTTTACCTAATCGCAACACCAATACCTCCGCATGCCCATGCACACTTTCCAGTGCGCTTTCCAAGTGCTCTGCGGCACCAAAAAAGAAAGGCCCCTCAATCGTAAAAACTACCGTCTTAGCGGGTAGCTGGAAGTCAGTATTGCCTTTCTCTTCTTTTAAGTATTCATATGGTTGCTGTTCGATAGTGACAGCTTCTGACATGCGCTTCATAAAAAGGAGGGAAGCCAGCAATACCCCGATATTGACTGCGATAACCAAATCCCCAAACACGGTCAATAAAAAAGTAATGAGTAATACCGCAACATCAGGTCGTGGTGCGGTGCGTACCATGTGAGAAAAACGATGTAATTCGCTCATGTTGTAAGCCACGACAAATAAAATGGCTGACAGCGCACAGAGTGGAATATGAGAAGCCAATGGTGCTAGCACTAACACGATAACCACAAGTGTGATGACATGGACAAGACCCGCCAATGGGCTATTGCCGCCATTACGGATATTGGTGGCAGTACGTGCGATTGCACCGGTAGAGGCAAAGCCGCCAAACAAAGGTGAAAAAATATTAGCAATCCCTTGACCAACCAGCTCTTGATTAGAGTCATGTTTTTTGCCAGTCATTCCATCTGCTACAACAGCAGATAATAGCGACTCTATGGCACCTAATAGTGCAATTGTGAATGCAGGGCCGATGAGTTTTAAAACTTCGGAAAATGTGATTGATGGCACTTCGAAATGCGGCAAACTTTGTGGAATCCCGCCAAAAGCACTGCCGATGGTGGCGACATTTTCGAAATGGAAAAACCATTGCAGAGCCGTGGCGGTTACCATGGCGACTAAAGGGGCTGGTATACGCTTGAATACTCGCGGGGAAAGCAATAGCACTGCCAGAGTCAGCAACGCAAGAGAGGTGGTTTCAAGCTGTAAGCTCGGAAACGCCTCTATCAGGTGCCAGAATTTTTCATGAAAGTGTTCAGCTTCAGCTTCAGATTCTGGACTTAGCCCAAAAAAATCTTTCCATTGGCCCACCCAGATGATGATACCAATACCGCTGGTAAAACCTACAATCACGGGGTCTGGGATGAACTTAATCACTCTGCCAAGCCGCGTCAAACCCATTAGTATAAGCATGACGCCTGCCATTAGCGTAGCTACTTGTAAGCCTTGGATACCATATTTAGCCGTGATGCCAGCCAGGATTACAATGAAAGCGCCAGTTGGGCCTGCGATTTGCACTCGACTACCACCGAGGAGAGAGGTTAGTCCACCAGCCACAATCGCGGTATAAAGACCTTGTTCTGGTTTAGCACCTGAAGCAATTGCAAAAGCCATCGCCAAGGGTAATGCTACAACACCAACGATTACTCCAGCTAATATGTTGTTAAACCAGTGTGCCTTAGATAACAGCCCAGCACGCTTTGCTTCGAGAATGGCAATCATGAGAAAGGATTAGTTATTTTGATTAAGTATTGATTATATTCTCGTCGGATTCACTTGAATTGGAAATATGTGTACGCCAAGAAATTTTCCTAACTATTCCAACTTCGCATAAGTCTGATTCGAGTCAATATTTTGATTTTGTGTGTGAATATTTTTAATAGGCTGATATTTTTACAGTAGCACTTGACGCGTTTCAGCAATAAAGCGATGGATTTGGAGTTCTAGCGTTGAATCAATCATTACATCAGGTCCTTTGCCGTTTGGGCAAGGTAGGCGTGGTGTGGTACCGAAAAGGCGGCAAATCAACGGTCTTTCGCCGTACACTTGGCATCCATTTTTACCTAGATAAGGGCAACTATAGTTGGCCAAAGCTGCTGCATGTTCCATATCACTTTTTATGGGCAGTCTACTCACTTCTTCTGATGAAGCCGTAACAGGTCCGCAGCAATCATGGCATCCGGGTACACATGCGAACGCTGGAATGCGTTCGCGGAAAAAATGAATTATCTGACTATTTTCTGTCACTTAACTACCTTGTTTGATTTTTAAACTCAATCACTTCTAAATTTTATCGCTAGAATAAATTCAAAAAATCTAAGAAAATCTACTCAAAAATTTTCTGCGCAATCGACTACCTGCTATCTAAGAGTACTCTTTTTTATTCCTCATCAACTAAGTTTTAATAGGTTTGCTCAAAGATTTAAAAAATTCCGTTTTGAAAATCAATTAAGACTACAACAAACTTATCCAAACGGAGTAATCCTTTAAGAGAATTGTATGGTTGTGCTGTAAGACTGAAAATGCATTACGTTAACTGTTAGACGATTTTGTCATCTCCAACTTGACGTAATGAGCAGCAACTTTAAAGGGGGCTTGCATTTGCCTCCTTCTTTTTTAGTTAGTGGTTTTAATACGTTTCTGAATCTTTTTAAGTCGTTATGGATAAAGACTAAGTTGATTCAAACATTATTCTAACTAACAGTAAGAAAACAATTTAAGAGAGTTAATCAATATGAATCGACCAGTAGATTTTTCGATTGAGGATGTTCAAAACTTACCTGACATCCGTCAAATAGCGATTGATAAAGTTGGCATCAAGGCGATACGTCACCCGGTAAAAATCAAAGATAAAACTGGTGGAGCGCAGCATACGGTTGCCATGTTCAATATGTATGTACAGTTGCCGCACAATTTCAAAGGCACGCATATGTCGCGCTTTGTGGAGATTATTAATCATAACTCACGGGAAATTTCAGTGGAGAATTTCCCTGTTATTTTGAATGAAATGGTGCATAAGCTTGAAGCTGAAGTTGGCCATATAGAAATGGCATTCCCTTATTTTATAAATAAATCTGCACCGGTTTCAGGTGTAAAAAGCCTACTTGATTATGAAGTGACTTTTATCGGTGAAATTAAAAATGGTAAGCACGATATCAAAGTTAAAGTGTTGATTCCTGTGACTAGCCTTTGCCCGTGCTCAAAGAAGATTTCTGCTTATGGTGCGCATAATCAGCGCTCTCATGTCACGGTCACCCTCCAGCTAAATGATTTTATGTGGGTTGAAGACATCATTACCATGGTGGAAGAGCAGGCTTCGTCTCAGCTTTATGGTTTGCTTAAACGCCCCGATGAAAAATACGTGACGGAACGCGCTTACGATAATCCAAAGTTCGTAGAAGACATGGTCAGAGACATTGCGGCGGCATTTAACAATGAAGCGCGTGTGCAAAATTATATCGTTGAATGTGAAAATTTTGAGTCCATCCACAACCATTCGGCCTACGCCTGTATTGCCAGTAGTTAAATGGCACAATCCAAAACATTGGTAAATAAATCATGAACGATATCGTTAATTTAAAGTTTTTAGAGCAGCCAAGAACCAGGTTGCCAGTGGATTTGTTGTCAATCAGTCCAGTGTCGATTAGCCCGATTGTCGAAATCATTGAAGAGTTACGCCAAGGTCGTATGGTGGTTTTGCTGGATGACGAAGATCGCGAAAATGAAGGTGACTTGGTCATGGCGGCAGAATTCGTCACTGCGGCAGATATCAATTTTATGGCTAAGCATGGTCGTGGCTTAATTTGTTTAACGCTCACTGAAGAACGTGGAAAACAACTCAATCTAGAACCTATGGTCGCAAAAAATGGTACCAAAATGGGTACTAACTTTACTGTCTCCATTGAA
>JANOHT010000024.1:0-2628 GCA_031406605.1 Methylotenera sp.
TTCTGCTGGTGTTAAACGCGGCTTATTAGAAACGGTAGGTAGTAAAATAGACTTTGTTGCATAGTTTTCTACAACCTTGTGTGGGTCACCAGTTTGTAAAGAGTCATTCCATCGGTCAAAAAGCGATGCTATTTCTTGCTCGGAAGTGTTTTTGCAAACTTCTGTTTTTGTTGTTTGAACAATGGATTGTTTTCCAGCATGAGATGCACACCCTGTAATGGTTATAAAACTAGTAATGGCTAAAATGTGCAATAATTTCATTAAATTTCCTTAAATAGTTGAGCATAAAAACACTTGGGCCTGACATTTAAATTGCTAATATTTTTTCTGGTTGTGAGGTTCATAATTTTCAGGAATTAACATTTATGGGTAACTGTAATATCGGCAGAACAATCAGTGTCTTTAAGTAGTTGATAAAATAGGTCATTCATAAAAATATAGATATTGGTTAAGTGCTTCTTTTTGTGTAGGGAAATTCTTAATGCCGCCTAGGCAAGAGAGTTCTCCTGCTAGGTAAAGTTAATTAGTTAGAATTAATCGGATAATTTTTGTAATTAAAATTTGATCTTAAATCAATTGGAGTAGGTCTTGTTAGTTAAGACCATAGTTGCAGAAGTGTTTGTTTTTTAGAATGGATTCAAGATTGCTGCAAATCACATCTAAAAAAACTTCATGCTAATCTAATGGTTTTTCTGCTAATCTAATTCTTTTTCAAAGAACTGGCCATAAAGGGTACTGAATGAGGCTGGCTCTGTTATGTAGAACTTTAGCTTGCGTGATTTTCACGCTAATGCCATGCGTTTGCATGGCAGACTCTGATTCGTCTAAAGCAATAGAGAATAACGATCTTCTGCCTATCGAGCGTCTGCTCGAGACTGATTTTATCCCAGCCAGCCGTATTGCCAATCAGGTGAGTGATGCTTCATCTGCTGTTTCTATTGTGACGGCACAAGACATCAAAGATTACGGCTACCGTACATTAGCAGAGATCCTTAATAGCATGCGTGGCCTGAACGTTATCCAGGATTATCAGTATCAATATCTTGGCGGACGCGGCTATGGCCTGCCGGGGGAATATGCGGGGCGCATATTACTGTTGATTGACGGATACCGGGCAACAGACAGCTATTACGGCCAAGCATTTATGGGCAATGATGGCTTACTGGATGTCGAGCTGATTGATCGGGTGGAATACATCCCTGGTTCTGGCTCCAGTGGTTATGGCAACGGAGCGATGCTGGCCGCCATCAACGTCATTACAAAAAAAGGGGGCTCCTTTAATGGTACACAGATCTCTGCGGGCTACGGCAGCCACCAGGCACATCAAGAGCGCATCACCTTTGGAAAAACGCTGGAAAATGGGGCTGACATTCTGTTCTCTGCATCCACATACCGCAGCAATGGCCGCGACTTTTCATATCCAGAATCCACGTTTCTTGCGGCAGGAAAACAAAAAAATGCCAATGGTGAAGAGAATGTCAGGCTGTTTTTCAAGGGAACATACGAAGACTGGACGCTTGAGTCTGTCTGGGCAAAACGGCTCCTTGACACGCCATCTGCACCATCAACCGGGGAATATACCGCCCCATTACCATCCAAAGATGACAATGGGTTTGTGCAACTAAAATATGATACTGAACTGACTCCGCAGCTCAAGTTTTCATCACAAGCTTATTTCGGCCAATATGACTATCACAACAAGTGGGATAGCTTAGGTACATTCACCAACACTACCTCACGGTGGTATGGCATAGATGCCAAATTTGTCGCGACCTGGTTTGATCGCCACACATTAGTTTTCGGCACCGAGTACAAAAACGATTATAAGCTTGATGACCGTGAGGGTTATTTTGGAGTTTTCTCCGGTGACTATTTTATTGATGTTTTCCAAAATGATCGCAAGACATACAGTGTCTATGCCTACGACGATATTGTACTTAACGACAAACTCAACCTGAACCTGGGTGCCCACTACGAAGCCAGCAACAACGGCATCCGCATGCTTAGCCCACGGGCAGCACTGATATACAAACCGTGGGAGCAAACCAAATTAAAGCTATCCACAGGTAAGTCTCATCGTCAGGCCACACCCTTTGAACTACCATTTTTCACTGACATTATCCCCAAACCTGAACGCATTCGTGCGACTGAGTTAGTGCTTGAACAACAATTAGGCTGGCAAACCCGGCTGATTGGATCGTTGTATCAATACAAGATTGACTCTCGCATCATCCCCTCTTCAGATCCTGACTTTATTGCACCGGATATCACGACTAACGGTGCCGAAATAGAATTTGAAAAGCAATGGGAAGGCGGCACCCGTCTACGCACCAGCTATGCCAAGCAATTTGCCAAGAACTCATTTGATGATAGACCGATAAATTCTCCACACGATATTATAAAAATCAACATCACCACACCATTACTGGGTGAGCGTCTCCGCGTAGGGCTGGCAAGCCGTTATATCGGCTCACGTCGAGTGAATACACCAGACTACAAATTTACGGGCGGCTATAGCGTAACAGACCTGACATTTACTTCAGCGAATATTGCCCCCGGCGTCAACGCCAGCTTATCAATACGCAATTTGTTTGACCTTGACTATGGGGATGTCACCTCGCCTCTCTT
>JANOHT010000046.1:0-10021 GCA_031406605.1 Methylotenera sp.
TATGATTTAATGCGCCGCGAAGCAAAATTAGCTGATCTTGGTCTGGAAAATGGATTAATACCACAGATGATGTTAGGTATTTACGATTGGGCAGTGGTAGTTGACCATCGTGAAAAAACGGCTTGTTTGGTCTCTCATGGATTTCAGCAAGCCACGCATGACAATTGGGCTGCCTTATGTGCTTTATTTGATGAGCCTTTTACAATTAAAGCTGAGAAATTTGAATTAACAACGCCCATTACGAGCAATATGGATTTTGGTCAATACGCCTATGCTTTTAACAAGATCAAACATTACATTGCTGAAGGGGATTGTTACCAAGTCAATCTTGCTCAACGCTTTTCAGCGCAGGCGACTGGAAGTAGTTGGATTGCTTACAACAAACTGAGGGAAATTAGCCCGGCACCATTCATGGCGTATATGAATTTTGGTCATTTGCAGGTGCTTTCCGGCTCGCCTGAGCGATTTTTACAGGTAATCGGTACACATGTGGAAACCCGACCCATTAAAGGCACTAGGCCGCGTTCTGATGATGTAATGATTGATCAGCAATATGCGGATGATTTGCAAGCTAGCATTAAAGATAAAGCTGAAAATTTAATGATCGTTGATTTATTGCGTAATGATATTAGTAAGAATTGTGAAATTGGTTCAGTAAAAGCGGATAAGTTGTTTCAGTTACAAAGCTTTGCTAACGTGCATCATTTAGTCAGTATTGTGACTGGTACTTTGCAAGCGGGCAAAACGACGATAGATTTATTACGCGGCTGCTTCCCAGGTGGCTCAATCACCGGCGCACCTAAACTAAGAGCGATGCAGATTATTGAAGAGCTGGAGCCGCATCGACGCGGTGTATATTGCGGAGCCATTGGCTATATTGGCTTTGATGGCAACATGGATACTAATATTGCGATTCGTACCGCTGTGTACACTTCCCGTGAAAGTAATGAAGGAGGTGAAATCAGTTTCTATGCAGGCGGTGGTATTGTTGCTGACTCTACCCTTGAAAAAGAGTATGCTGAAACGCTGGATAAGGCGTCTAGTATGTTAAAAACAATGGAGTTTTTCAAATGTGCGGATTAAGTATTTTATGAATAACGTGAATAAATCACATAGTAAAATTTGCAGTAAAACCCTCATAACTTTTTAACTTTAATTTGAAATGTTTTGAATCGTTATCAAAAAATGATTTGAGGATAGCCTCATGTGGGTAGTAAAAATAGGCGGTAGTTTGCTGGGTCAAGCCGAGCTGGCACGTTGGCTGGAAATTTTTGTGAAATACAGCGATGGCAAGGTGGTAATTGTGCCTGGCGGCGGTATTTTTGCAGATGCAGTTCGCGATGCGCAGCAGCTATCGAATATTAGTGATGCCGCTGCGCATGAACTAGCGCTATTGGCAATGGATCAATTTGGACTGTTATTAGCGGGCATGAATCCAGAGCTTGCTACTGCAAGTAGCGAATTAGAAATCGCAGAGCGGGGTTGGCAGCATAGAGGGATTGTTTGGTTGCCAAGCAAAATGGTGTTAGCGGATGAATGTGTTCTAAGAAACTGGGAAGTGACCTCAGATAGTTTAAGCGCATGGCTGGCTAATAAACTTGGTGCTGAACAGCTGATACTTGTTAAAGCCAAGCCGTTAATAAGTTATCAAAATTCATTATCGACGCCACTGCAAACATTGGTTGAAGATGCCTTGATTGATAGTCAATTCAAGAATTATGTCACCGGTCAAAAATACCAGACTTGGATGTTGAATAAAACTGACTTTAGCCTGTTTGAACATGGGTTTAACTTGAAAAAGCTTGAAGAAAAAGGCTTACTCGTTAATATTATGTGTAATTAATCATTAGATACCAAGGTCAATTATGTCAAATGAAGTATCAGCAATTAAAGCGTATTCAATTCAAGAAGTTGAAGATAAATTAAAAATCGAATTACCGCACTGGTATTTGGAGAATGGCTGGATACGCCGTAAATATAAAACCAGCGGCTGGAAAGCTACGTTAATGGTGGTGAATACAGTAGGGCATCTGGCAGAAGCTGCCTGGCATCATCCGGATTTAACCGTGTCTTACGCGTTTGTGATTGTAAAATTATGCAGCCATGATGCAAAAGGCATTACGGATAAAGACTTTGAATTGGCGGCTAAAATTGAGCAAGTGATAGGCTGGCAGCCAGCTAAAGAGGGCGGGGTGCTTACGGGGACGCCTAATGATGATGCTCGGTTTAAGTATATTAAATACGATTAATTTTGCGCCAGTTACGTTGTTGATCGGCATTTAGAAAGGTCCATGCGACTAAGCGGCTTTTCTTTTGACCTTGTGCCATATCAATCGTTTTTATCTCCAAGGCTTTCACTTTTTTAAGTGCACGATACACCACGGGCAGGGTGGTAGCCTTTGAGATGAGCGTGGTAAACCAAAAGCATTGATTTTTTATCAATGCACTTTCATCGATCATGCGGCTTACAAATGCTTCCTCGCCACCTTCACAATAAAGTTCAGCACCTTGCCCGCCAAAATTTAGCACGCTAGCTTTATCTAGAGTTTTATTCGTTACGCGACTTTGAGCTAAATTCTTAGCCTGACTTTCAGCTAAATTTTTTAATTTTCGTTGCGTGCCAGCTAGTGCATCATTGAGTGAAGCATGAAACGGTGGGTTGCACATGGTGATGTCGAAGGTTTCGTTTTGCTGCACAACTCCCTTGAATATTTTTGTGGGCGCAGTTTGCAAGCGTAACTTAATGACTTCAGACAGCCCAATATTGGCATCCAGGATTCGCTGTGCATTGGCTATGGCAATTGGGTCGATATCCGCTCCCACAAAATGCCAGCCATACTCACGATAGCCGATTAATGGATAAATGGCGTTAGCACCTACGCCTATATCAAGTATACGAATACTTTCACCATGTGGAATAACGCTGTCATTCGCGCTGCTCAATAAATCCGCGATGTAATGTAAATAGTCTGCGCGACCAGGAATCGGTGGGCAAAGATAGTGTGCAGGAATATCCCAGTTTGCAATGTCATAAAACTGTTTTAACAGGGCTTGATTGAGCGCCTTAACTGCTTGGGGATTGGCAAAATCAATCGAGGCGTCGTTGTAAGCATTGAGCTTCACGAAGCTAGCTAATGTTGAATTAGCCAGTGTGAGTTGTTCGAAATCATATCGACCACGATGTTTGTTTCTCGGGTGCAACCCCGATTTTTCAAGAGGGGGTTCTTTGCGTTGGTGTGTCATTACTTGGGTGCCATTAACTCATACCTATTCGCAGCAAATATTTTCTGCTGACGATTAAATTGAGTGGAAAGTCTAATCAATTTCTTATCTTTTCAAAAGTGCGTTGTTCTTTTTCAAATCGTCCGAAATGCAACATAATCGTTGGCAAAATTAATAAATTAAGTATGGTTGAAGTGACCAATCCCCCCACGATAATCGTCGCCATTGGGCCTTCAATCTCACGGCCTGGCTGCCCGCTACCTGCTGCAAGCGGTAATAAGCCCAGTGCCGTGACTAAGGCTGTCATTAATATTGACGGTAGCCGTTCTGATGCGCCGCGGATGCAGGTTTCTAAACCCCAAACGCAGTGTTCTGTATCGATTAAGTGCTGGTAGTGCGATACCATCATAATGGAATTGCGCAAGGTAATACCAAATAGCGTGACAAAGCCTACCAGTGAACCTAATGATATCCAGCCACCGGTAAACAACACCGCCAGCACGCCGCCAATCAAGGCAAATGGCAGGTTAGCAAAGGTGAGTAAGAGATTACGTAACCGGCCAAACGCGATATACAGCATCAAAAAGACGGCAACTGCGGCTAAAAGTGATTGCAATATCAGTGCTTGTCGTGATTTTGCATTGGCTTGTGCTGCACCTGAAAATTCTAAATACGCGCCATTGGATAGGACTACGTCATTTTGAATTTTATTTTTAAGTTCTTTGGTAAATGAATCTATGTCTCGGTCAACGACATTGGCTGTCACCGTTTGAATACGTTTTGCGCCTGCATGGAGAATTTTTGAGCGGCCGTTTTCTTGCACGATATCTGCCACATCGCGTAATCGCAATAGCTTACCTTCGGGATTAAACAGTGGTAAATTGCCTGCTTCTTGCACATCGTCGCGGTCTTCCAAATCTAGCACCACGCTGACGCCAATGACATGGCTGCCTTGGTACACCTGCGTAATCGGCACGCTTTCATAGGCAGCGCGAATATTGTCTAACACATCCGTCGGTTGTAACCCCCATAGCGCTAACTTTTCTGGACGTAAGCGTATCGCTAGTTGCGGTGTACCCGGCGGCGATTGCACTGATATATCAGCGGCGCCTTTAATACTGCTAATCACACTCGCAATCGATTGGGCATCGCGGTCTAATGCGTCTAAGTCGTTGCCGTAAATATTAATCACCGTAGAAGCGGCGTAACCGGAAATGGTTTCTTCGATGCGTTCGGTTAAAAAGGTATTAATAGCAAAGTTCACACCAACAAATCCAGCCTCTGCTTTGCCATCGCCATCATTGTCTACTGCTTCACCTGCTAATTCCTCGCGAATATTATTTAAAATGCGTCGCTGTTCTTCGCCTGAAATTGCGCCAATTTCAATTTCAAACTCACTGTAATGTGTGCCAAATGTATCTGCACCGTTCGGTGCGCGGCCTACCCATTGAGTGACAGACTTAACACCTTTGATGCTACGAATAATGGCTGATACCTTTTTTCCGATGCGTAGCGACTCTTGCTCTGAAGTACCTGGTACAGCGGTCATGTGCATAATATAGTGGCCTTCATGCAGTGCTGGAATGAATTGGCTTTTAAACAAGGGCAGTAGACCTAAACCTAATGCAATGAGAATAAAGCTTACCGCAATCACTATTTTGTATTGTTTTTCTATTTTATAAAGCACGTTAACGTACCATTTTTTGATGACACGTATGATGGGCGGATCTTCTACATCTAGTTTTGCATTGCCCAGCAGCAAGTAACAGAGCGCAGGCGTAAGTGTGAGCGCAACAACAAGTGAGGCCATAATGGCGGAGATATAAGCAAAACCCAGTGGGGCAAATAATTTGCCTGCAACACCGCCTAAAGTTAGCAATGGCATAAATACCAGTGCGACAATAATAGTCGCGTAAACAACTGAGCTACGCACTTCCATTGACGCATCGAATACCACGCGATGCGTAGCTAATGGCTCTGTCAGTAATCTATTTTCACGCAGGCGTCTGAAAATATTTTCAGTATCAATAATCGCGTCATCGACCACTTCACCTAGTGCAATGGCTAAGCCACCCAATACCATGATATTGAGCCCGATATTAAAATAACTCATCACTACGATTGCTGACAGCAAGGATAACGGGATAGCCGTAGCTGAAATAAAGGCGGTACGGGCGTTAAACAAAAACAGAAATAATACCGTAATGACTAAAATGGAGCCGACGATAATGTCGGCACGTACGCCTTTAATTGCCACATCAATAAAATTGTCGGGCCTGAATAAACCCTCATGCAGCACGACATGCTCAGCCACCAGAGTGGGTTTCAATTCCTGTAACGCACTTTCAATCGCTTTAGTCACTGCATGGGTGTTGGCGCCAAGCTGACCTTGTATAGATAGATATACGCCGGTTTCTTCGTTGATCGATGCAGCGCTGATAGAAGGTGCTACGCCTTCCACTACTTTGCCAATGTCGCCTAGCCTGATTGTTTGACCATTTTTGCGAAGGAGCATAGCCTGCGCTAATTTCTCTGGTGTGGTTGATTGACCTTCGGTATTAATGACGATGCGTTGGTTTTTGTTTTCAATAAAGCCATTGCCCCGCACACCCGTGGCTTTTTTAACGGCTTCCTCAATTTGAATCAGCGATACGCCATAACGTATCATTTTTTCAGAGTCAACCTGTACCTGAAACTGTCGCACTTTACCGCCAAACACATTCACGTCAGCCACACCTGGAATGGCGAGCAAATGCGGCACAATCGTCCAATCTACAATCGTACGTAACTCTGTAAGACTACGTGTTTTAGAAGTAAGCCCAACCCCTAATACCGTACTGGCAGACGAGGTGAGGGGCGTGATGTTGGGTGTAATGCCTTGCGGTAATTGATTATTAAGGGTGGCTAAACGCTCTGCGATCACTTGGCGATTACGATAGATATCGGTGTCTTCATCGAATATAATTGTGACGATAGACAAGCCCGGAATAGACTGCGAACGCATGCTTTCTATGCCCACTGTACCCGCAATACTGGTTTCAATCGGCTGTGATACCAGGCTTTCCACCAACTCTGCAGACAACCCTGGTGATTCAGTTTGAATAACTATTTGCGTGGGCGAAAACTCAGGAAATACATCTAGATTACTAGTGGTAAGGCTATGGATGCCATACAAAACCACTAAGGTAGCCAAGCCAATAATAACGCCACTAAAGCGTATGGAAAAACGGACCAACGCCGACATCATGACGGTTTAATCCTCATTCTCATTAGTGATTTGTGATTTAAATTCTTCAGAGAGCAATAACTGTGCGCCGCTGGTAACAACTTCATCGCTGGGTTTAAGGCTGACTTTTGAGTCACCTTGTTGAAACCAGCCACTTTCTGTTTCTACATCAGTGTTAATCGGCAATCTGCTAAATTGATTATTACCGATTTTGCGATATACCCACGGTTTTCCACCGTACCAAATCACGGCTTCATTCGGAATAATGATGCCACTAGATTTATTTTTAATATTTGATGAAGTGCTTAAAGAACTGGCAGTCACTTGCATGCCCGCACGCAAATCTGCATTTTTAGCATGATAAAAATAAGTTTTACCTTGAATGGCACCAGTATTCTGCGGTGCGCGTGACAAATAGCGGGCACTAATACTGCTAGTTGGCGAAGCGGAAGGCGATATCGTTATCTCACTGTTAGTGGCAGGTTCTGGGGAGTTAAACGGCAAGGTTATTTGAATCAGTGCTTCATTGAAATTGACTAAATTCTCAAATAACCTGCTCGAACTATTGTTAGTGGCCAATTGTGTGAGTGCTGGTCCCCATGTTTGCCGCATCGTATCAGCAATGTTTTTGGCGCTAGCTTCTGCTGCAAATAATTTTGCCTCGTCTGCTTTTATATCGGCTAATGCTGCCGCTACAACTTTGTCTGAAACGTTTTTATCGTCCAAATTTAACGCGTGTAAACGTGTATATTCACTTTTATTACGGGCAGCGCTTGTACTAATCAACTGCGCTTCAGCTTTTGCCGCAATATAACGTGCGCGCAATTCCATCAAGCTATCAATATTGACTACACTGCCGTAACTCGTGACTGTAGATTGATGCGTGCTGGCTTTTACGGGACTGGTTTTAATCTCACTTTGCGTTTGTGTGGCAGCATCTACAGTGATGACCGTCATGCCTTGCTTACTGGTGACGCGATTCGGCGTTTCAATCTGCTCTTCAGATTCTTGAGTGAGCGCTTCGTATTCGTCTTTGCCATAAAAAACCAATACCCAGAATAGCATGACAATTAAAAATGCTTGTAAGCCGATAATAATGGCTAATTTACGGTTCATTTTTTTATTCCAGGCCTTTCAATTTCTCTATATCTATTTTGGTAGATAGTGGTTTTTGCAATACATTCTCTAGCTGATTGAGCGTAGTTTTATATTGAAAGTAAGCAAGTGCAAGATTTTTTTCGGCGATATTATTTTCTAACTTAGCATAGGTTAATTCCAGTCTATCAATTTCTCCGGCTGAAAATCTACTTAACATGCGTTGTGTATTGGTTTGTTGCGCCATTAGCAGCTGTTGTTGATTTTCTAGAACTGAATTAGCCTGTATCAATTTGGCGTTTCCAATATTTGCCTCTGAAATTACTTTTTCCTGCAATGTATTAAATTGTGCCGCTTCTACTTCGCGTAATTGTGCAGCTTCAGCGATTGCCGCTTTATTTTTATTGAGCAGGGTCAGTAAGCCTGATAAACCTAACGACCATATCCTATCTCCAAACTCATAAGCGTAGCCTGGGCTGATCACAAGGTCTGGGTATTGTTTGGCGATTTCAAGCTTTAGTTTAGCTTCTGCTGCTGCATATCTTTCAAGTGCGATACGAATATCCAAACGGTTTAATAATGCACTGGTTTGTAAATCTGAGGTTGTTACTTGCTTAGGTTGTGAGGGATGGTTAACGCTGTCATTAATTAAGTTCATTTCTGTCACTTTAACGAGCGGTATTCCAAGATTGCTCGCTAATTTCGATTGTAAAACCAGTCTATTTTGATTTGCTGTGTTCAGTTCTAAAGTAGTTGTCTGCAGCTGTAGTTTTACTGTACTGAGCTCAACATTTGAAGCCGCACCCAAACTTACACGCTTTTGATAGATAGAGACAATTTCCTGGCGACGTGCTTGTTCTTCGGTAAGCAGTTTAATTTGCTGTTGATTGAATTGATACTCATTGAATGATTGGATCACTTGATTTCGTAATTGCCATGCGGTTTGTGCGATTTCCAGCTTAGCTGCCTGTGATAAATGCCGTGCGTTTTCAATACGAATCTCACGTTTGTTAGCGGTTTCGAGAGGGATGTCAATACTCAAGCCAAAGGCGAACGGTTTAATATCTTCGTTAGCTTGATTGCTATGCGCTACATTGGCATTCAAGTTTGGAATAGGCCTGCCTGCAGCACCTAATTGGGCAGATTCCGCAGCTCTCCATTGCGCGCGAGCCACATCTAAGTCTGGATGAAAGAAGAGGGCGCAGTAAACGAGTTCGTCCACCCCCCATGTTTTTAAAGGTAATTGATCTGCAGTGTAGCCATTACTTATTAAGTATTGATTAAACGCATCACCTGCCGGATTTTTAGCCTCAAATTTAGCAGTGTTTGCTACTGGGTCAATCGGCTTAGCATAGTATTGAAGAAAATTACATCCAGAAAAAATTGCGGGTAAACAAGCGATTAGTATCGCTTTATACATAGGCTTGGAGGTTGATTTATTCAACTTAATCAAACGGATATGCTGAAAGTTAACTCAGAGGTCGTTATTCAATCTAATAAAAAATTCTTAACTTACAATTTCCGCGTTAACGGCACCTAATGCATCTTGTAGTGTCTCTTCAGTCAAGCTGTTGATTGTAGTCGCTAGCAAATCTGCGGCTTCAACCGTAGTGATTGGTAAGTCATGACTGTCCATCTCTGCAATCAAGCCAGCGGCAGCACCTGTTACTTTTAATAGTGACTGACGCTCGCGCATTAGAAGTTCTAACTCTGTACGCAGCATATTGATTTCGTTTAAATTGATATTGTTTTGCATGGCTTTTTTACTTTAAGTTGTTTGTAATAAATACAGGGTTACTAAAAAATACAATTAATTATTAAGTAGTATTCTCGCACAATCATAGTCTGCTCAGCTAAAAATTCAAGTGCAGTGTTGATGCAAATGATGCTTTCTAACAGTTGCTTGATAAATAATTAGTAGATTTTTTGTTTTTATCTTTTCTCCAAGCCTGTAGTTGAGATACAATAGCGGCTTGTTTGAAACGGCTGAATCTTAATATATAAGATTTGAACAAAAGCTGTAACCCTACCTGCGAGAGTGGCGGAATTGGTAGACGCACTGGATTTAGGTTCCAGCGCCGTAAGGCGTGAGAGTTCGAGTCTCTCCTTTCGCACCATACTAAAAATCAAGACTTAGTATATTTAGCTGTTTAATTAATACCACAGCTTACCCATCATTTAGATCACTTAGTTATAATCTGTATCAGTGTATCTTCACAGTCCTAAAGTTTTTTAGAGTCTTCCCTGCTGTTCTTCACTTAAATACCTATGCAACAATAGCTATAAGCATGAATTTTCGTTAGCTCTGCCTGATATTCATTCATTGAAAAACAATATAAAAAATACACGCTGTCTATCAATTTAGTAGGTCAGAATAAAGTGTAAATGGCACTAAACGAATTTTAGTTACAATTATTCAACGCTCTGCACTAATATATGATTTTTTGTGTAGTGTAACAATTGTCAAGAGACATTGTT
>JANOHT010000047.1:0-2131 GCA_031406605.1 Methylotenera sp.
TCTGGTGCGATACGCATGAACATTTGCATGTCCAGTGCATTGTGATGCGTAATGAATGGTTTAGCTGATGCGCCCCCTGGAATCGGGTGTAGCATCGGCGTTTCAACTTCCAGGAATTCGTTTTGAATCATAAAATTACGAATGGCAGACACTACTTTGCTACGCGCTACAAAAGTCGCACGCGTATCTTCATTGGTAATTAAATCAACGTATCTTTGTCTGTACTTAACTTCCTGGTCTTGCAAACCATGAAATTTTTCCGGCAATGGGCGCAGTGACTTTGTCAGTAAGCGAATTTCTGTCACTTTGATTGAAAGCTCACCCGTTTTAGTTTTGAACAAATGTCCAATAGCACCTAAAAAATCACCTAGGTCCCAGTGTTTAAATTGTTCGTATATATCTTCACCAATGGCATCGCGCGCAACATACAATTGAATACGTCCGCCAGAGTTATTACCGCTACCGTCCTGAATGGTCGCAAAGCTGGCTTTACCCATCACACGTTTTAGCATCATACGGCCAGCAACAATTACATTGACTGGGTTCGCCTCAAAAACTTCATTGTCTTTTTCACCATAGGTTGCAATTAAATCCGCTGCCTTGTGCTGTGGTTTAAAATCATTAGGGAACGCAACGCCGCCGTTAGTTTTTACCGTCTCGCGGATCGTTTTTAACTTTTCACGACGCTCAGCGATTACATGGTTTTCATCCACCGCAACTACTTCATTATTTTGTTCGTTACTCACACTCATACTCCCTGCTTCAAACTTTCGGTAATAAATGGGTCAAGGTCGCCATCCAGCACGCCTTGGGTATTGCCAATTTCAACGCTGGTACGCAAATCTTTAATCCGGGATTGGTCTAGTACGTAAGACCTGATTTGATGTCCCCAGCCAATGTCGGTTTTTGCATCTTCAAGTGCTTGTTTATCTGCATTCCGCTTGTTGAGTTCCAAGGCATACAAGGCGCCCTTAAGCATGTTCATTGCTTCTGCACGGTTGCGATGCTGTGACCTATCGTTTTGACATTGGACTACGGTGTTAGTCGGAATATGGGTAATACGCACGGCAGAATCAGTCTTGTTAATATGCTGACCACCCGCACCACTGGCTCGATAAGTGTCCACGCGCAAATCTGCCGGATTGATGTCGACTTCAATCGTATCATCTACTTCAGGGAATATCTGCACACTGGCGAATGATGTATGACGTTTGGAATTTGAATCAAACGGTGATTTACGCACTAGCCTATGCACGCCATTTTCGGTGCGTAATGTGCCGTAGGCATAATCGCCAGATACCTTTATAGAGGCGCCTTTAATACCTGCCACATCACCTTCAGACTCTTCCAGCACCTCTACTTTAAAGCCTTTACGCTCACAATAGCGCAAATACATACGCAACAACATATTGCACCAGTCTTGGGCTTCAGTACCACCGCTGCCAGATTGAAACTCAATAAAGCAATTATTGGCATCCATCGGGCCTGAGAACATACGCCTGAATTCCATTTCGGCAATTTTTTTCTCAAGTGCTTCTGAATCTGCTGCTACGCTTAATAGCGTCTCATCGTCGTTTTCTTCACGCGCCATGTCGAATAGCTCTTGAGAGTCCTTTAAACCGATTTCCAAGCTACTCAAAGATTCCACTATTAAACCTAGTTCGCGTTTTTCTTTACCTAGTGTTTGGCTTTTCGCATTGTCGTTCCAAACTTTTGGATCTTCCAATAAGCCATTCACTTCTTCTAGGCGCTGACTTTTAGTTTCAAAGTCAAAGATACCCCCTAAGGGAGTTGTTGCGTTCGCTCAAATCGATGAGTCGATTGGCGATAATATTGAGTTGTTCGGCTTCCATAATGTCTTACTTATTACTAAAAATGAGCATTATACAGCAAAGGCTTACTCGCTAAGCTTAGCTTCTATGCTGGCTTTTTTGTTAGCTTGTGTATCGACGATTTCACCATCTTCTTTTATAAATTGACCAAAGTGAGCATTTTCTAATAGAGGCAAAACTAGCTCTGAAGGACGGCATAGCCTAACGCCTTTAGCAGTCACTACAATTGGCCGATTGATCAAAACAGGGTGTTGCAGCATGGCATCTATCAGCATGTCATCAGACAAAGTTAAATCATC
>JANOHT010000182.1:0-4164 GCA_031406605.1 Methylotenera sp.
TGGCGGAAAATTGTTAGGTATATGCGGTGGTTTTCAAATGCTGGGTCAATCGATTAATGATCCACATGCATTAGAAGGTGAAGCGGGGACAAGCGCTGGTTTCGCTTGGCTAGAGATGGAAACCACGCTCGCACAAGAAAAGCACCTTGCCCAAGTAAGCGGTAAATTATCTTTTGCTGATGCAAATGTGACCGGTTACGAAATTCACATGGGAGTCAGTATCGGCGATGCTTTAACTAATCCTGCGTTAATACTCAATGGACTGCCAGAAGGCGCTATTTCAGAGGATGATCAAATCGCGGGTACGTACCTGCATGGTTTGTTTGACCATCCGCAATCCTGTGCCGCATGGCTAAAATGGGCGGGTTTAGAAGAAGCGGATACGAAATTTGATTATGAGCAATTACGTGAAGCCGGGCTGGAGCGCTTGGCCGATTGTATTGAACAGCATTTGGATTGGGATAAGCTCAAGGTTGATTTACCCGTCATTTAAGCTTGAGTGGCAAGCCAGCCGCAACAAAAGTCACATTATTCGCAACTGCCGCCACTGCTTGATTTAATCGACCTTGCTCATCTTGAAACTGTCGATTGATTTCGCCTAAAGGTACGATGCCCATGCCGACTTCGTTACTGACCAAAATAACTGTACCAGGTAGTGTGGATAGCACGGATAACAAAGCTTCGCGTTCAGTTTCCCAGCTTGAATCTTGCGGTGGGTTGCAATCAGGGCATATCCACTGCGCTAGCCATAGCGTTAGGCAATCTACAATCAAACATTGATTGGGTGCAGCCAAACGGCGGAGTGTTTGTGCAAGGTAATGCGGTTCCTCGACCAATGCCCAATCTACCGGGCGCCTCTCTTTGTGATGTTGCACGCGCGCTTTAAATTCGTTGTCGTAGATTTGCGCAGTGGCGACATAACTTACCGCAAGGCCACTTTCTAAAGCAAGCTTCTCTGCATAGGCACTTTTCCCGGAACGTGCACCGCCTAAAATTAAATGTACTGACATTATTTTGTTCCTCTAGTCTTTGTTATTAGCTCGTCCTGCTTATTCTCAGCATTAAATATAGACCATTCTTGAATAATGGCTTGCAGTTGCTTTAAGCCATACGTTATGAGCGATGGACCGGGTTGCAAAATGTCAGCCGATTTTATTTCACGGACAAAACCATGTTTAACCGCAGGTATACTTGCCCAACCATCACGCGCCATCACTTGCTCGGGTTGGAATTTTTTGCCACACCATGAACCGATGATAATATCGGGTTGCCGTTCTACTACTTGTTGGGGGGTCACGATACGGTCTTTTGCACTATGAAAATGTGAAAGCTCGGGAAAGCAATCTGTCCCGCCGGCAGTCTCGATCAACTCCATCGCCCAGCGTATGCTGCACATCATGGGTTCATCCCATTCTTCAAAATACACTTTGGGTTTTGTCGATAAATGACTAGCTATTAACCGTGCTTGTCCAAGTGTATGTTCCAGTTCGGCGATTAGCTTAGCGGCTTTATCTGAGGCGCCGACTAATGCGCCGGTCGTCGCAATCATATTTAATACTTGTTCAATGGAGCGCTGATTAAAAATATGCACCTCAATACCTGCACGAATGAGGGAAGCGGCAATATCTGCCTGCAAGTTGGAGAAGCCGATGACTAAGTCGGGCTTTAACGCCAAAATTTTATCGATTTTTGCGCTAGTGAACGCAGAAACTTTCGGCTTTTCCTTTCTGGCGATGGCCGGATGTGTGGTGTAACCAGAAATGCCGACAATACGATCCTGCTCGCCCAGTAAGTAAAGCACCTCTGTGGGTTCTGTGGTTAAGCACACAATGCGGTTGGCATATCTCATTTCGTCAAATCCAAACTATGATTATTCCAACAGTTTTCCATCACCATTTCATCTAATGGTTTTGCAGTTGCCCAGCCAGTTTCCACCAACATGGGTTCTTTATAAAAACTGCTGACGTGGCCTAAACATAGCACAGCAATAGGTTTGGCATCACTTGGCATATTGAGATATTTACCTAATTCGATAGGGTCGAAGATTGAAACCCAACCCATGCCTAATCCTTCTGCACGGGCGGCCAGCCACATGTTTTGAATGGCGCAACTCACGGAAGCGATGTCCATTTCGGGTAAGGTTCTACGCCCAAAAACATGGCCCTCACGTTTGTCGCATAAGGCTACCACTAACAATTCGCCACAGTCTAAAATGCCTTCTACTTTTAACCGCAAAAACTCTGCCATGCGCGCTGTATTTTCATATTCGCCAATCGCTTGCGCGGTTTTAACGCGCTCTTTATCCACTAGTTGATGAATGCCATTACGTGTATCTACATCTGTAATTCTAATAAATCGCCACGGCTGCATTAAGCCCACGCTAGGTGCGTGGTGCGCTGCCTGCAAAATTTTAGTCAGTAGTTCAGGCGCAACAGGCAACGGCAGAAAGTGTCGCATATCGCGACGCTCTTCAATTGCACGATATACGGCCGCAATTTCAATATCCGAGAATTTATGGTCTTGCATAAGTAAATAGTGTAGCTGTTAATAATGGATTTGATGAAAAGTAAAAATGTAAAAAACTTGCGGTAATGCTGCCATGCCGGTAAACAGCTTCACCTTGACCATACTTGCTAGTGGCTTGATATGATGGAACCAGTGGCGTATGGAATTTTCCATAGTGAAACGTATGTGCACCAATGATGCCATCAGCCACGGTGTTACTTCTGGTAAATGTGACGTGCTGAGTGCCTATACCTTGCAGACGTGGTTCAATTTGGCTATGTCCAGTTAGCAGTCCAAATGTCGCTACGTCGTTAATAGATTCCGATAATGCCATCATACCGCCACATTCGGCAAGGATGGGTTTGTTCGAATTAAAAGCCTCTTGAATGCTTGCGCGTATAGCGATATTTTTGCTGATTTCCTTGAGATGCAACTCTGGGTAACCGCCTGGAAGCCAATAGGCGTCCGCCTCTGGTAGGGTATTATCTTGTAAAGGCGAAAAGAATTTAACGGTTGCACCCATCTCAAGTAAACAATCCACATTAGCTGGGTAGATAAAGCAAAAAGCGGCATCATTGGCAATGGCAATGGTTTTACCTGCCAGTAACTTAGGTTGCCTGAAAATTTCTGGCATGGAAAATGTGACGGCTGGCGGCAAAGGTAATGGGCTAGAATTAGCCAAGGCGACCGCTGCAGCTTCAATTCGAGCATCTAAATCATCAATTTCATTGGCCCTAAACAGTCCTAGATGGCGCTCAGGTAGAGCGTAAGCTTCATCTTGAGGTAGCGCCCCCAACCAGCTCAAATGCGGAGGCAAACTATCACGCAACATATCCGCATGACCCATGCTGCCAACCTTGTTAGCGAGCACTCCTACTGGAGTTAACGTCGTTTGATAGCCTAATAAACCAGAAGCTAGAGCACCAAATGTTTGCGCCATGCCGCTAGCATCAATAGTTAGCATTACCGGTAGATTGTAACGAGCTGCGATATCCGCACTAGAGGGCGTGCCATCGTACAACCCCATGACGCCTTCAACAATAATCACATCTGCTATTTTTGCAGCATCATATAACCGTGCTAAACCATCCTGCTCGCCACACATCCCGAGATCTAAATTGTAGACGGGATGCCCAGTAGCTGCTTCCAGCACCATAGGGTCAAGAAAATCAGGACCACACTTAAATGCACGTACGTTAAGTCCGCGATTTTTCCAAGCCCTGGCCAAAGCAGCAGTTGATAGTGTTTTCCCTTGGCCAGAAGCTGGAGCGGAGACTAACACGGCAGGGCAACTCGCTTGATTCATAGCGTCATTCCCGCGAAGGCGGGAATCCATTTTAACCAAACACCTAATTGGATTCCCGCCTTCGCGGGAATGACGGAGTTGGTAAGTTTTAAGACTAAAAGACATTTGTGCAAAGGCTTCATGATGCTTTTACCACTCAATGCCAGGCATGGCTTGCACACCTTCCTTAAAAGCATGTTTTATCAAATTAATCTCGCTCACCGTATCGGCTATGGCAATTAACGCTTCAGGTGCAGCGCGGCCAGTAATTACAACGTGTTGCATAGATGGACGTGATTGTAAGGCGGCACACACTTCTTCGTTTGTCAGCCATTGGTATTTAAGTGCATAGGTAAACTCATCCAGAATGACTA
>JANOHT010000164.1:0-11794 GCA_031406605.1 Methylotenera sp.
TAGTTTATCAACATCTAGCGAGCTTTCAATCACTAGGTGCTGTTGTTCTTACAGTGGTTATTGCGATTATTTATGTGCAATTTGCACAGCCAGATTATTTAACGCAATCTATTTTTATATTAGGTTTAATATTTGGCACAATCGTACAGTGTTCATCCTTTTGGCTAAATCTGGCCTTAGGTATTAGCTATTCAAAAAATAATTTTGTTAGCGTAGGTTTAAGTGTATCAATATTGCGACTTATGGCTGTGCTAGTTGTGGTCGTTAGCTCTTATTTTTCAAACTTGCCAGAGGTTGTTTTGATTGCCTCTACAGCTATTTTCATATTTGGCAGCATAATGATCTACCGTTACTACAATGCTTCAGTTGCCCTACCTATAAATGAAAGAATTAACAATAATAAGCAGCTAAAAGCATTGCTTTTAGAATCAATTATATATTTTAAATGGAGCTTTCTTGCAACGGCTGTATTTCTGTTACCAATTACAGCTATTGCATCAATCTCCCCCAATTTGTTATTACCAGCCACCATTGCATTTTTTTTGGCGGGCGCAAATCAAAATTTGGTTGCCGCACTTATTACACCTCAAGCAAATGGTTTGTTAGACGGTATAGGGGATTTGAAAGTGCTTAAATCTTACTTTTATCTCACTGCTAAAACTACAGCATTAGTTACTTTCGTAATGCTTTTAAGTACAAGCTTAGCGAGCTTATTTATGGGTAAATTTATTGATTCTGTAAGTCAGGAAAATTTTCTCTATATGTCTATGGTATTAATTATCATGTCTGGCATACGAGCATTAACGCTAGCACCAACACAAGCAGCTATTACACTTAGAAAAGAGAGGTTAGTGATGCTTTCACCTATCTTAGAGGCTTTCGCATCTGTAATAGGTGTGGTCGTTTGTTGGTTGTTGCATAAGGGAGATTGGATTGTAGGGGTGTTTGTTTTAGTTGTTTTAATTCGAATAATTGTGGCTTGGTTTGTTGAAGCGGCTCAAATTGCTGTGCATTGGGAGTTGAAATCTTTTTGAATAATAAGAGCCGATTGATTGCTAACGCAACGATCATATTGCTAATTGGCTTTATTGTTCGGCTATTAGTAACTACTTTGAATGCTTTTTATGGGCCAGTTTTTGGAGCCGATTTAGACGCCTTGGCTTTTCATGAACGTGCTGTAGAGTATTCTCAAAACAGCACTTTAGAAACTTTTGAGATTGGATGGATTTATTCATATGTGTTGGGCTTGATTTATTCAATAACAGCGGATTCACTTTTTTTAGGTGGGTTTTTATCTTGTTTTGCTTGGTTATTATCCGCAAAATATTTAGTGAAAATAACCAAGTTACTTAGGCTAAGCAGTAAGAATCAATTTTGGGTGTTAATAATTTATGCGCTACTCCCAAGCTCAATCTTATATACCAGCGTTACTCTTAGAGAGTCATATCAACTTTTGTTTGTAACTGTAGCAATATACTCATGTTTAATGATTCTAATAAATAAATCATTTAGTTATTGGGGTCTTCTTTTATTTTCCATTTTTTTTGCAGGTATTTTGCATGGCGCACTTATGGCATATGGCATGTTTTTAATAGTACTGGTATTTATGTACTCATCTTATGCTCAGAAGACTAAAAGTGGGTTTACAATGATTTTAATGGCTTGTACCATTTTTACTATTTTATATTTTGCTATGAGTGTTTTTAATGAAAGTGCGTATCAATTGAGTAATGGATTAGGCAGTGCTATAGAGAAATATCAAACTGGTGGTTTAAATGTTGTAGCTAGAGCTAATTACAAGTCGGAAGTTACAGTTTCAAACACTATTGACCTGTTACTATTTATACCATTATCTTTATTTCAGTATTTATTTGAACCAATGCCATGGAGGCTAATTGAGGCGGTAGATATACCTTTGATATTTGAGAATATGCTACGCTTTTGGTTAATTTACAAAGTGTTAACAAATATTCGTAGCCGCTCAATCATAAACAGAAGGCTTATGTTTTTTTTATTTATAAGCTATTTAGCACTTGAAACAATTTGGTCAGTTGGAACTATAAACTGGGGCACTGCATCACGTCATCATCTTCTTTCTATCGGAATATTGTTAGTAGCTGCATTTCACACGACACCTGGTAAAAAGATGATTGTGAAATGAAAATACTAGTTCTCACGCGCTATGCCATTAAAGGTGCTTCTTCTAGAATGCGTTTTTATCAGTATGTTCCTATGTTACGTGAGGCTGGTTTTGAATGTGAAGCTTCTCCTCTGCTAGATGATGCTACACTTTCAGGCAGGTATCGGTCTGGTGGGTACGGTATTTTTAGCTTGCTTACGGCTTATGCAAAGCGAATGATGATACTTTTTAACCGCCATGATTTTGATCTCATTTGGGTTGAAAAAGAAGCGCTCCCCTGGATGCCTGCATGGCTAGAGCTCAGATTGTTGCGTGGTGTGCCATACGCGTTAGATTACGATGATGCAATTTTTCATAACTATGATTTGCATCATTCAAATTGGGTAAAATGTTTTTTTGGTAAACGTATTGATAAGCTAATGGCAAGCGCAAGTTTGGTTATAGCGGGTAATCATTATCTTGCACAACGCGCCTTAGCAGCAGGTGCGCAGCGTGTGGAGTTGCTGCCAACAGTTGTAGATTTGGATCGGTATATCACTAAGGCTAGTGTCGGAGTAGATGAACAAATAAGTGTTCCTAGACTTGTATGGATTGGATCGCCTTCTACTATGAAATATCTAGAATTGATTGCAAAACCGCTTGCTATGTTGGCAAAACTAACCCCATTTAGTTTACGTATTATTGGCGGCGGTTATTTGTCAATACCAGGTGTTGATGTTGAAACGTTAGCTTGGTCAGAACAATCAGAGGCTGCGTTAATAGAAGAATGTGAAGTAGGTATTATGCCTTTGCTGAATACCCCATGGGAGCATGGAAAATGTGCCTACAAGTTAATTCAGTATATGGCTTGTGGACTACCAACGGTAGCTTCACCTGTGGGTGCAAATTGTGAAGTCATTATAGATGAGGTGACTGGCTTTTTCGCCAATTCTGATGAAGCATGGGTTGAGAAACTGGAGAGATTGTTACGTGATGCAACATTACGTAAGCAATTAGGTGATGCGGGACGAGAACGAGTAGCGGCACATTATTGCTTACAAAAAGCAACACCGCAGTTAGTTAATATGTTAAAAAACGTAGGAAAAATTTAAATATGTGCGGTTTTACTGGATTTTTGGCGGAGACCGTAAGCAACTGGACAAATGTAGATGCACTGTTGTTGGCAATGACCGAACGCATCAGCAAACGCGGTCCCGATAGTGCTGATGTTTGGCATGATGAAAGTTCGGGTATCGGCATTGGTCACCGACGCCTAGCTGTTGTTGATTTATCGCCTGCTGGCGCACAGCCTATGCACTCTGCTGATGGGCGCTTTGTAATTGCCTTCAATGGTGAAATTTATAATCATTTTAAAATCCGCACGGAATTAGAACTTGCTGGCTTAGCGCCAACGTGGCGTGGACATTCAGACACAGAAACTTTGCTTGCTGCGGTGCAAGCTTGGGGACTGGAGGAGGCGCTCAAAAAACAGATAGGCATGTTCGCACTTGCTCTATGGGACAAACAAACCTTAACTTTAAGTTTGGCACGAGACCGCTTAGGTGAAAAACCACTTTATTATGGCTGGCAAGGGCAGGGCAAGGAACGCTTTTTTCTGTTTGGCTCAGAATTAAAGGCACTTAAAGCACACCCGTCTTTTAAGGCAGATATAGACCGTGGGGCGCTTTGTTTGTTTTTGCGTCATAACTACGTGCCTGCACCTTATTCTATTTATCAAGATATTTTCAAACTAGAACCTGGGTGTTTATTAACAGTTTCACTAGCGCAAACTGAACCCGTTATTGTTAAATATTGGGATGCAGCAGAAGTGGCTCGCACTGGCGTTGCAAAGCCATTTGAGGGCACTCCTGACCAAGCTGTAGATGCGCTTGAAATATTGCTCAAAGATGCAGTACAGCAACAAATGATGGCAGATGTACCACTGGGGGCGTTTTTGTCTGGTGGTGTTGATTCAAGTACGGTTGTAGCGTTAATGCAAGCACAGTCTTCACGCCCAGTAAAAAGCTTCACTATCGGCTTTAAAGAAGAGGGTTACAATGAAGCTGTGCATGCCAAGGCCGTAGCGCTGCATCTTGGCACTGACCATACTGAGTTATATGTTTCACCGCAGCAGGCGATGGAAGTGATTCCACTTTTACCAAATCTATATTGCGAACCATTTGCAGACTCATCGCAGATACCTACTTTTTTAGTGAGCCAGCTTGCGCGTCAGAATGTTACTGTGTCGTTGTCAGGCGATGGTGGTGATGAACTTTTTGCTGGTTACAACCGTTACCAACTTACCGCGCAAATGTGGCGCAAGTTGTCTTGGTTGCCTACACCGCTACGTAGTGCCGCAGCTAATGTAATGCGCGCTGTGCCTCCTAGCACATGGACTGCCGCCGCCAATTGGCTACCTGGGGCAAAACATCACCCCGCTTTAGCTGGGTTGGGCGATAAATTGCACAAGGCTGCTGGCGTGCTAGCCAGTCATTCGGTCGATGAGCTCTATTTAGGCTTAGTCTCTCAAATACAAACACCAACCGACTGGGTAAAAGGTGTTAGTGGCACTCATGCCGTAGAGCCACCTACAACGCTCACAGGTAATCGTCCTGCATTAGATGGTTTGAATGATGTGGAGCGAATGATGCTGTTAGACGCAGTAAGTTATTTGCCAGATGACATTCTTTGCAAAGTAGACCGTGCCGGAATGGGGGTAAGTTTAGAAGGGCGCGTACCTTTTTTAGATCATCGAGTGTTTGAGTTTGCTTGGAGCTTGCCTTTAAATTATAAATTACGTGACGGGCAAACCAAATGGCCGCTTCGCCAAGTGCTTTATCGATATGTACCTAAAGAGCTCATTGAAAGACCAAAGATGGGCTTTGGCATACCACTGCATGATTGGTTGCGCGGACCATTGAAAGATTGGGCAGAAAACTTGCTAGATGCAACTCGGCTAGAGCGAGAAGGATATTTTTATGCTGCACCTATTCGTACAATGTGGGCTGAACATTTGAGTGGTGCGCGTAACAGAGATGCTCAATTGTGGAGTGTATTAATGTTTCAAGCCTGGCTAGATGAAAGTACTTTATGAAGCGCACGCTAATGTTTGTTGTTAACGTAGATTGGTTTTTTATGTCGCATCGTTTGCCAATTGCGCTTGAGGCTATCAAGCAAGGTTACGATGTACATATTGCCACTAGTTTAACTAACAAGTTAACAGAGCTTGAGCGACATGGCTTAGTAGTTCATCCTTTGCGTTTGGATCGTGGTAGTACAGGTGTTTTTAATGCATGGTGTGCTTTTGTCGAAATATGGAAAATTTTCAGAACCGTGCGTCCAGACGTAGCTCATTTAGTAACCATTAAGCCAATAATACTTGGTGGAATGGCTGCGAGGTTAGCTGGTGTTCCTTCGGTGGTAGCTGCAGTGTCGGGGCTGGGTTATATTTTTATGGCTCATGGCTTTAAGGCCAGCATTCGGCGCTTGTTGGTGAAGGTATTTTATCGCATATCTTTCGGACATCCTAATTTGAAAGTGATATTTCAAAACCCTGAAGACTTGGCTAGCCTTACAAAAGCAGCTTGGTTGTCGGATAACCAAACAGTATTGATCCGTGGATCAGGAGTGGATTTGAGTTGCTATCTGCACACGTTATTGCCAAATGATGTGCCAATAGTAGTGCTGGCCGCACGCCTATTGGCAGATAAAGGTATTTTTGAATTCGTCGCAGCTGCTCGACTGTTAAAGCAGCAAGGATGCCAAGCTAGATTTGTCTTGGTTGGAACAATTGATCCTGATAATCCTACAAGTTGCAAACAAGCTGATGTTGACTCTTGGGTAGATGAAGGTATTGTTGAGTGGTGGGGATATCGAACAGATATGTACAAAGTTTTAGCTGCCTCGTACTTAGTAGTGTTACCTTCTTATCGAGAAGGTATGCCTAAGGTTCTTTTAGAAGCTGCTGCATGTGGTCGGGCTGTTATTACTACTGATGTGCCTGGATGTCGTGATGCAATAGATGTAGGGGTTTCAGGTGTGTTGGTCCCCGTTCGAAATGTAATTGCATTAGCTAAGGCTATGGAAGATTTGATTGGTGCGCCATTTCAGTGTCAAATAATGGGGAACGCAGGGCGTAAGCTGGCAGAACGTGCATTTGACGTGCGCCAAGTGGTAGAGAAACATATGAGCATCTATCATGAGTTGATAAGTAAATCATGAAAATATTAGTAAGTGGGGCAAATGGCTTTGTAGGTAAATCGCTATGTTCTGAATTACATCATCAAAGGCATACTTTGATTGCAGCGATACGTTCAGCGAGTTCACAGACAGATGATTTTGAACGGGTTGTTATAGGCGCTATTGATATGGATACTGACTGGACAAACGCTCTAGATAACGTGGATGTTGTGATTCATCTCGCCGCACGGGTACATGTGATGAATGAGGCAGCAGTTGATCCTTTAGCGGAGTTTCGCAAAGTGAACGTAGCAGGCACATTAAACCTTGCGCTACAGGCTAGTAAAGCGGGAGTTAAGCGTTTTATTTTTATCAGCTCTATTAAGGTGAATGGCGAGCATACCTATCTAGGCAGCCCATTTAATGCTGACCAAACGCCTGCCCCACAAGATGCCTATGGTACTTCTAAACATGAGGCGGAGCTGGGCTTACGCGGTATTGCGGCAGAAACAGGTATGCAGGTGGTAATTATTCGCCCGCCTTTAATTTATGGCGCAGCTGTTAAAGCTAACTTTGCATCTCTGTTGCGCGTGGTGCGCCGTGGTGTGCCGTTGCCACTAGGCTTGGCGACATACAACCGTCGCAGTTTTGTAGCGTTAGATAATTTGGTCAATTTCATTATCACTTGTATTCACCACCCCAATGCAGCTAATCAAACTTTTTTAGTAAGTGACAATGATGATGTTTCTACCGCTGATCTTTTGCGCCGCATGGCAGCTGCGCAAGGTGTGCCTGCGCGGCTTATACCTATGCCGCTTTGCGTGTTAAAGTTAGGCGCTAAGCTTTTAGGCAAAACTGATGTTGCTCAGCGCTTACTGGGTAGTTTACAGGTTGATATTATTAAAAATCAAGTATTGCTAGGTTGGCAGCCGCCGTTTACATTGCAACAGGGTTTAAAATTGATGGTGAATGGAAAGAGTTAATTTAAGCTTGATTTTTGCTATAATAAGGTCATAATAAGTGCATTAATCAATTAATAGTGGTCATATATGCATGTTTCTATACTAGAATTCAAGTCACATTTATCTAAATACGTTAGCCAGGCGCAATCTGGTTTGCTTATAGAATTAACCTCTCATCGCAAAGTGGTTGCTAAGCTTGTGGGCGTTGCACCAAGTGCTGGGACAGGGGTTTCTCAATTATTGGCTGTAGGTGCTGCAACATGGCAAGGTGGCAAGCCAACGGGCGCTGCAATTAAGTTAAATACGCATAGCAAGTCAGTTTCAGCCATGGTACTACAAGACCGAGGATGATTTTATTCTGCGATACATCAGCGCTAGTAAAACTGTATATTGAGGAGGATGGGAGTAGCGATCTGAAGACGCGGCTTCAGGAATCAGAATCGGTAGCGGTATGTCGTGTCGCATGGGCAGAGGCCTATGCTGCACTATCTAGGCGAGCGCGCGAAGTGCCAGAAGATGCTTTACTTATTCAGCAAGCTAAAGCCGCACTGGCGGCTGATTGGCCACATTATGTGGTGCTTGAAATTGACCAGCCCTTGGTTGAGCTTGCAGGAGAGTATGCGGACACATTTGCATTGCGAGGCTATGACAGTATTCAGCTTGCAGCCGCTTTCGAAACAGGCAGAATTTCGCAGACCCCACTATTTTTTGCTTGCTACGACATGCGTTTAAATAAGGCGGCTAAGCTGTTAGGAATGTTATGTTTGTAGTTGCTGTTAATATAGAAACTATGGTTATTTTTATTGCTAAATGATGAAGCGTTTATTTGATTTGTGTGTGGTGTTACTCGCCTTGTTATTTTTGGCGTTGCCAATCCTGCTGGTGGCAGTGATGGTGCGTTTAACGTCTCAAGGCTCTGCATTGTATTGGTCTGACCGCATAGGGCGCTATAACAAAGTATTTAAAATGCCAAAATTTCGTAGTATGCGTGTCGATACGCCAGCTGTTGCAACGCATTTACTAGATAACCCAGGGCAATTTTTAACGCCTATTGGTTCGTTTTTACGCAAATCTAGCTTAGATGAACTGCCACAACTTTGGAGTATTTTAAAAGGTGAAATGAGCATTGTTGGCCCAAGGCCTGCATTGTTTAATCAGCATGATTTGATTGCATTGCGCAGCCAGCATGGTGTAGATAAGCTGCTGCCTGGCCTTACAGGTTGGGCGCAGATTAATGGTCGCGATGAGCTGCCTATCCCCCAAAAAGTGAAACTGGATGTGGAGTATCTGAATAATCAATCTTTAGTTTTTGATATGAAGATACTTTTTATGACGATTTTAAAAGTATTGCGTAGAGATGGGGTTCAGCATTGATTCAACTTTACGCATTTTTTGACTGGATTTGCGACGAGAGTTTAGGTTTATAATGTGTGACGTTGGCTTAAAGTAATTCTAAGAGGATAATTAATAATATGAAAAAAACTGGGAGTGAGGCGCTAGTGAGTCGTGAAGATGAATTTGATGATCAGTTGAGCTTGCTCGATTTGGTGGCGTTTGCACGGCGAAATTATCGCGTCATATTGGGTGGTGCATTGATAGGCGTTGTTATTGCTTTAATATTAGCAGATTTATTACCAAAGCAATACCAAGCTAAAGCATTGGTTAAAATAGGTGAAATTGGTAACGCAAATGCTGTGGGAGTAAGAATTGAGCCAAGTTTGCAAGTGGTAGACAGAGTGAAAAGCCAGTCTTTTCAAGATGATGTATTGGAAGCATTAAAAATCTCTGTTGAATTTGATGATGATGATGCATTAGTTAATCAATTTAGAAAAAACCTCAACATTAAGCTAGAAAAATCTGAATTAATTTCTTTAAGCCTAAAGGCGTTAAGTCGTGCGGAAGCTGCTAAAAATATGCAAGAGGTGGTGAACCAACTTAACAAGTCTCATAACAGAATGTCTTACCCGACCATTTCAAGATTAAAACTAGAGTTGGATTCGATAAATAACGAGTTGAAATTAGCTGATATGGAGGTTAAACAGTTCTCTAATACACTTATGACAGAGTCTGATAAAATTACTGACATGAAGTTTTCGCAAGCCGTTTTATTTAACAGTTTGCGCATGTCGAAAGAACAAGAATACCGCAGTTTTAGAGATGGCAAGCGCATGCTTGAAGAAAGGTTAAGCCCAGAGCGTACTTTTCCTACCCATGTGCTAGGCAGGGTAGAAGTAAGTAAAAAACCTGTTTTTCCTAAATACAGTATATTCATTCCTGTAGGCTTATTGTTAGGGCTTTTAACAAGCTTGCTCTACATTTTGGTTAGAGGTGTTAACTTAAAGCGGGCCTCTAAACAGTAAATCAATTGGCCAGTATTTTATCTATTGTTAGGCTTAACCAATTAGTTACTAAAAACTATTAACTAATGTTTTTAATTATAGATACTGAGCATGCATCTTTTCAATTCAATAACATAAACAACACACTATATGAAACTGGCTAATTTTAATATCCGTACGTTGTCAGCAATTTTCCATGACGCTACCGCAGTGTTCGTCGCTTGGACTTTTGCTTATTTTTTGCGCTTTAATTTTGCAATTCCTGCTGAGCATTTTGCACCAATGTGGCTATCACTGGCATGGATATTACCCTTGCAATTATGCGTATTTATCTTTTTTGGCTTGTATAAAGGTATTTGGCGGTTTGCCAGTACGGTTGATTTAACGCGCATTTTATTGGCTGTTTTGTTTGGCGCAGTAATGACTCCTGCACTATTGTTTATGTTTGGCTCTCCATACGTTGTCCCTCGCATTGTGTTGCTTTTGTACCCAATATTTTTATTATTAATAATGGGGGGCAGTCGTTTTGCATATCGATTATGGAAAGAATATGCCATTTATGGCGCGCATTTAAAGCAGGGTAGTCCAGTTATTATTTTGGGCGCTGGCCAAGCGGCAATTTCTCTGGTTAAAGAGCTTTCACGAACGAAGCAATGGCGGGTTGTCGCAATGTTAGATGACGATGCCAGCATACATAGACGTGAAATTTTGGGCGTAAAAGTGTTTGGCAATTTAGCTACTCTTAGCCAACTTCAACAAGTTTATCAAGTGCAACACGTTATTATTGCAATGCCTTCTGCAAGCCACCAAAATAGACGTAAAGCCGTCGATTTAGCCAATATGCTTAATCTAGAAATACTTACAGTGCCAGCCATAGACGACTTAATGAGCGGAAAGGTGAATATTTCGCAAATTAGAAAAGTGGATGTGGAAGATTTGTTGGGGCGTGATGTTGTTCAATTGGATAATTCCGGCTTACAGCATTTAATAGAACACAATACAGTGCTAGTAAGTGGAGCAGGTGGCTCAATCGGCTCTGAGCTTTGCAGGCAGATACTTAAATACAAGCCAAGTCGCTTGGTATGTTTGGATATTTCAGAATATGCGCTTTATCAATTAGAGCAAGAGTTGCACCGCGATTTTAATGCTACCCAGCTAGTTTTTGTGACTGGTGATGTGAAAAATGAGCAACGGGTGAAGCACTTGTTGTCAGAATATTCGCCAATGGTAGTATTTCACGCTGCGGCCTACAAACATGTGCCCTTGATGGAAACAAATAACGTAGCTGAAGCGTTATCGAATAATGTATTAGGTACTTATGTGATGGCAAGTGCCTCAATGCTAGCGGGGGTTGAAAAATTTGTATTAATATCGACAGATAAAGCCGTTAACCCGACCAACGTGATGGGGGCAAGTAAACGTCTGGCTGAAATGGTGTGTCAAAGCTTAGAAGGTGGTGCTAAATCAAAAACACATTTTGTGATGGTGCGTTTTGGTAATGTGCTGGGTAGTAGCGGTAGCGTCATTCCCAAGTTTCGAGAGCAAATAGCCAATGGTGGTCCCGTGACGGTTACGCACCCAGAAATTACGCGTTATTTTATGTCGATTCCAGAAGCTGCTCAGTTGGTGATGCAGGCAGGCCAGATGGGCACAGGTGGCGAAATTTTCGTGCTAGATATGGGTGAGCCAGTAAAAATTGCCGAGTTAGCTAAAGATATGATTCGTTTATCTGGTTTTCAGCAAGATGAGATTAAAGTGGTTTATACTGGCTTAAGGCCTGGTGAGAAGCTTTACGAAGAATTGTTGGCGCACGATGAACTCACGCAGCCTACGCCACACCCCAAGTTACGCATTGCTATTGCTAGAAAAGCAGATGCAGCATGGGTGAAAAAGTTATTGAAATGGGTGGAGTCAAGCCAGCTTGCAAATGAAAGTGATATTAAAAAACAACTGACTTTTTGGGTGGAAGAATACGCAGAAAGCGCCCCTGTTGTTATAGCCACAGAGGCGCCCAGCACATTACATTAGAAATTAAATTTATGCATAAAATCACAAAAGCAGTTTTTCCCGTTGCGGGTCTTGGTACCAGGTTTTTACCTGCTACCAAAGCCAGCCCGAAAGAAATGCTGCCGATTGTTGACAAGCCATTAATTCAATATGCAGCAGAAGAAGCGATAGCGGCGGGTGCTACAGAG
>JANOHT010000166.1:0-2414 GCA_031406605.1 Methylotenera sp.
AAAACCTTGGCAATATCAGTCATCTGCTCAAAATCATGCACCCCGAAGTGATGCATCCAGCGCATCAACTGTTTGGCGCGAAAAGGCTTCTCGCCTTGTTCAGCGAACCATTGTGCCAGTTGTGGCTGATTAAAATTGAGCAAATTGACCAAAATTGTTTTTACCTTTTTAAATCTATTACTTAATTAGCCAAAGAAATATTTAATTTCAATCGCCGCATTTTCTTCTGAATCTGAACCATGCACAGCATTAGCATCAATACTTTCTGCAAAGTCAGCACGAATTGTGCCAGCAGCCGCTTCTTTTGGGTTAGTAGCACCCATCAAATCGCGGTTTACTTGAACAGCATTTTCACCTTCTAAGGCTTGAATCATCACTGGGCCTGAAATCATGAATTTAACTAAATCGCCGAAGAACGGGCGTGCAGCGTGTACTGCGTAAAAACCTTCAGCTTCAGCTTGAGTCAATTGTGCCATTTTCGCAGCAACAACTTTTAAACCTGCGTTTTCAAAACGTGTGTAGATTTTACCGATTACATTTTTTGCAACTGCATCAGGTTTGATGATAGAAAGTGTGCGTTGAACAGCCATAACAACTCCATTAAATTAACTTATTGAAAAGAACGATAAAATACCATTTTTGGCACTTAAAATAAACCTACATTTTTATGACAAGTGTTAGCATGTTCAGTAGTAATCACAATGTAGTATGGTCAAAGCTGCCGATAACGTGGCAGAATTCTATATAAATGAAAATAACTGCTAATCCATCGCAACATTCATCTCAGGCAATTATGGCTACCTGCCCTGCGTGCGGCTTGCTTTGCGACAATATTGTAATAAATCCCCAGCATCCGGTTAAAGTGATCGATTCAAAACAAAGCTGCCCTAAAAGTATTGCTTTTTTTGAGCAAATACTTGCTACAACAACTCCAAGTTTAGCTGGTAAATCTACTGACTTAAAAAGCGCCATCAAAGCAGCTGCAAATATTTTGGACAAGAGTAATCAACCGTTGTTCGCCGGTTTAGGAACAGAAGTACAGGGCATGAGAGCGGTAATGCGCTTGGCAGAAAAGACTGGCGCAACTCTAGACCACATGCATAGTGAAACTACTGTGCGTAATACTTTGGCATTACAAAATAGCGGAGGGCAGACTACTACACTCACTGAGATTAAAAACCGTGCTGACGTGATTTTAGTGATTGGGACTGATATCACAACTAGCCATCCGCGTTTTTTTGAAAAGCTGGTTTGGAACTCGGATAGCCTATTTAACAAGCCAAGCCCTGAAGTGGTTTATTTAGGTGTTGCAGAAGAAAAAACCAATGCGGGCATTTCTCCGGCGGGGAAAAGGCCGACGGTAGTTAATGCTGACATGGTAAAATTACCTGAAATCACCAACGCTTTAAATGCACTGGCTCACGGTAAAAATCTACATGTTGAGCAAGTAGCCGGCGTTGCCGTAACGTCACTCAATAATATTTTAGAATCTTTAAAAGCTGCACAATATGCCGTAATAGTATGGTCGGCAAGTAGCTTAAAGTTTAACCATGCTGAACTCACTATTCAAAGCATTACCCGACTGATTGCTAAATTAAACGAAACAAATCGCGTGGCTGGCTTGCCACTTAATACGGGCGATGGCGATACTAGCGTCAACTACACCAGCACATGGCTTAGCGGATATCCAACCAGAAACCGCTTCCGCAATGGCAATCCTGAATATGATAATGATCAATTCTCAAGCAAACAACAACTCAAAAGTTGTGACGCTTTATTATGGATAAGTACGTTCAACGCTTTTCAACCGCCACGAGGGGATATTCCCACCATTGTCATTGGGCATCCGAATATGCAATTTGATGTTGCACCAGACGTGTTTATTCCAGTTGGCATTCCAGGCTTGGATCACACTGGTACGATGTTTCGCATGGACGGCTCGGTTGTGTTGCCATTGAAAAACATACGGAATGCTGACTTGCCAAGTTTAAGCCAAGTTATTCATCAAATAGAGGCTTTACTGGCATGATCACGCTGCTTAAAAATGGCAAGGTTTACGATCCAGCCCACGGCAAAGATGGAATCACTCAAGATATTTATATCCGCGATGGCCGTATCATTGCCAAACCGCCAAGTCATGAGAAAATCACACACACATACGATTTAACTGGCAAAGTCATCATGGCTGGCGCGATTGATATGCATAGCCATATCGGCGGCGGTAAGGTGAATATTGCCCGCATGATGTTGCCAGAATTTCAGGAAACAAAACGCTATACTGAACCTGAAGCGCACATCTGCACACCTAGCTGTTCGCACAATGCCACGCCAAATACTAGCGACACTGGCTTTAGATACATCGAGATGGGCTACACCGCTGCATTTGAGCCAGCCATTTTGCCTATCAATGCACG
>JANOHT010000194.1:0-1910 GCA_031406605.1 Methylotenera sp.
TATGGTCATGGTAGGGGCTGACCGTGTGACCGGTACCGGTGATGTGTGCAATAAGATCGGGACTTATCTTAAGGCATTGGCTGCGTTTGATAATAATGTACCGTTTTATGCTGCAGTGCCGTCCCCTACGATAGACTGGACGATTGCAAATGGCATTAAAGAAATTGAAATCGAGCAGCGTAGTACACATGAATTGGCTTACATGACAGGTAGGCTAGAAAATGGGGAAATCGCCGAAGTTAACATTTTTCCAGCGGGTACGCAGGTTGCTAATCCTGCGTTCGATGTAACGCCAGCACGCTTAGTAACTGGTATTATTACCGAACATGGCATATACACACCGCATCAACTTAAAGCGATGCAAAGTTAATCTATGCAAAATTCTCGTGAACAATTGTTGAATATTAGCCAGCAGCTTAGTTTTACTGGGTTGAATCGTGGCACTTCAGGTAATGTAAGCGTGCGGGTGAGTAATGCGGCGGGTCAGGCTGGATTTTTAATTACGCCGTCAGGCATGGCAACAGCTAAAATGACACCAACCGATATGGTGTGGATGGACTTTGCCGGCACTTCTGCTTGCACACGCCAACCATCCAGCGAGTGGCGATTTCATTTAGATATACTAAAATCAAGGCCAGAAATAAATGCCGTGATTCACACGCATAGTATTTTTGCATCTACATTAAGTACTTTTCGCTGCGATATGCCTGCTTTTCACTACATGATTGCATTAGCAGGTGGCGATAGTATTCGTTGTGCGCCTTATGCTTTATTCGGCAGTCAGCAGTTATCGGACAATGCCTTGCTCGCACTACAGGATCGTAAAGCTTGTCTGCTTTCCAATCACGGTATGATTGCAGTGGGTGAAACTTTAGAAAAAGCATTTTACATTACGCAGGAAGTAGAAACCTTGTGTGAGCAATATCTACGTGCATTGCAAGCGGGCGAACCTTATATTTTAAGCCAACAAGAAATGATAGATGTGCAAGAAAAATTTAAGGGGTATGGGAGTTGGGCTGAAAAAATAGTTAAGTAGCCGCCATAAACTTTATTTTGGCATAACGTTTTGAGGGACATCCATTTTGCGGTAAAATCTTATCCCGTCTGCAACAAATAATAAGTGCCTTTCCATGACCAAATATGTATTCGTAACCGGCGGTGTAGTTTCCTCTCTTGGTAAAGGTATCGCCGCCGCCAGCCTAGGCGCAATCTTAGAATCGCGTGGTATCAAAGTCACCATGCTCAAGCTCGACCCCTACATTAACGTTGACCCCGGCACTATGTCACCTTTTCAGCACGGTGAGGTATTTGTAACCGATGATGGCGCAGAAACTGATTTAGATTTAGGCCATTACGAGCGATTTATTAGCCAGCGCATGGCTAAGCGCAATAACTTCACTACAGGTCAAATTTACGAAACGGTCATTAAAAAAGAACGTCGCGGTGAGTATCTAGGCAAAACCGTACAGGTCATTCCACATATTACCGATGAAATTAAAGCCCATGTAAAACGCGGTGCCGAAGGTGCCGATGTCGCGATTGTAGAAGTCGGCGGAACAGTCGGGGATATTGAGTCATTGCCGTTTCTTGAAGCGATTCGCCAGATGGGTTTTGAAGAAGGTAAAACCAATGCCTGTTATATCCATCTAACGCTATTGCCTTGGATTGCTGCTGCGGGTGAACTGAAAACCAAACCTACGCAACACTCAGTAAAAGAGTTGCGCGAAATCGGTATTCAGCCAGATATTTTACTGTGTCGCGCCGACCGTAACATTCCATATGAAGAACGTAAAAAAATCGCTTTATTTACTAACGTGGCACCAGAAGCAGTAATTAGTGCGATTGATGCAGATTCTATCTATAAAATCCCTGGTTTGTTGCATGACCAGATGCTGGATGAGATCGTGTGT
>JANOHT010000242.1:0-5724 GCA_031406605.1 Methylotenera sp.
AGCAGATATCGTGATTATTGCGAATGCTAACGAAGCAAAGTATTTTGACCAATCAAACCACATCATCACGCAGGCTGTGCGTGGACAAGTCAGTCAATTAAAAGCGACTGCAACTAGCCAAAAACTACACGCCATCGTATGTAGCGATGGTTATTTAAGCCCAGCTGTTAATGGCCAGCACAGTCTAGGTGCTACATTTTCTAGTGAACCAGTTTCAGAAAATCAAGCAGATTTAACTTTAAGTGACCATGATCATCTGGCTAATTTAAAAACACTCAAAACAATATCAATGCCTTTGCACCTGAATATGCAAAACAATGTAACAGGTGGGCGTGCAGCGTTAAGATGCAGCACGCCAGATTATTTTCCCTTAGTAGGTGAATTAGTGGATAGCAATGCATTAAAAACCGTACCCCCCCGCCCTAATGCCTCCACTGAATCATTACCGTGGATTAAGGGACTTTATATCAATGTTGCGCATGGGAGTCGTGGCTTTACCAGTGCGCCTTTGTGTGCAGAAATATTGGCGACAATGATATGCGATGAAGCACTGCCTATTTCAGCCGAGCTCACTAGTTTACTCAATCCCAACCGATTTTTATTACGTGAATTAGGATTGAAGCGACTGGCTAAAACAATAGCAATTTCAAGTTAAAATAGTGCCATGTCACAATCTCATTATTCAACCGCTTTAGAATATTATCGCGCTGGTCAGTTATTGCAAGCTGAACTCACTTTTCAACAAGTGCTCGCTACTCAAGCGAATCATGCTGATGCTCACCATATGCTGGGCATTATTTGCTATCAAACTAATCGTGCGACAGATGCGATTAAACATATCGCGCAGGCTTTAGCAATCAGCCCGCGCCATCTCGACTATTTAAACAATTATGCATTAGCCTTACGTGCCGATCATCAGCTAGAAGCAGCATTAAAGAGCTTTCAGCAGGCGATTTTATTGCAACCCAAAGATTTAGATGTTCAACTTAATATTGGCAATACTTTAATCGAGCTCAACCGTTTTGAAGAAGCCGCTGGCTATTATCGCCGTGTATTGCGTGTGCTTCCTAAAAGAGATGACATTCGAGGTGCACTCTGTCACTGTTTATCCTCTCTAGGCAATCAAGCACACGCGCTAGGTAAGTTCTCGCAAGCAGAAGCCTGTTTTCAAGAAGCCTTACTTTTTAACGCACAAGATGCAGCTTTGTATTACAACTTAGGCAATGCGCAACGTGAACTTGGAAAGCCTAATGAAGCAGAAAAACAGTATCAGCAGGCTATTAAACTCACCCCAAATGATGCAGATACTTACAATAATCTAGGCAATGTACAGCGTGAGCTAGGGTCGCTGGATTTAGCAATAGCAAGTTATCAAAAAGCAATCGCCATTAATCCTAAGCTTTACCATGCGAAAGTGCATCTAGTACATCAAAAACAACATGTCTGCGACTGGCAAGACTTAGAGGGTGATGTTAGCCAAATTCGTGAATGGGTGAAGACTGTGCCTACTGCACAAATCTCCCCTTTTGCATTTTTAGCCATGCCTAATACAACTGCAGAAGAACAAAAACAGTGTGCTGATAACTGGGTGAATAATCGTTATGCAAGCATGATTGAATTTTCTAAGCAATTGAATTTTAATTACTCTACTCAAGAAGACCAAGACAGCACTCGTCATTCCGTGCCTGACACGGAATCCAGTGACTTAAGCACTCAGGGTGCCGCTCTGCATCGGCATGGCGGCTTTAAGAAAATAAAAATTGGTTACTTATCTGCAGACTTCAGGTTACATCCACTCGCTTTTTTAGTCAGTGAACTCATGGAGTTACATGACCGAACACAATTTGAGATTATTGGTTTTTCATACGGGGTGAACGATAAATCTAGCGCCAGAGCCAGGTTAGAAAAAGCCTTCGATCAATTGCATGACATCAGAAATTTATCTGAAATTGAAGCTGCGAAAAAGATAAATGCTTGTGGCATTGATTTTTTGGTCGATTTAACAGGTTTTACCCAAACTAGCCGCAGCAGCATTGCAGCATTGCGCCCTGCGCCAATTAACATCAATTGGCTAGGTTTCCCAGGAACCATGGGCAGCATGGTCACACAAGCGAATATTGCGCCACTGTTTGATTACATTCTGACTGATAGCTTTATCTGTCCATCTGAGTCAGCCAAACATTACGCAGAGCAACTCGCGTTATTACCACATTGCTATCAGCCCAATGATCGTAAACGTCCAATCGGTAAAGTACCTAGTCGTGAAGCCTGTGCGCTACCAAATGATACTTTTGTATTTTGCTGCTTTAACCAAACCTTTAAAATCACCTCTGATGTATTTACAGTATGGATGCGCTTACTCAAAGCAAAACCTAACAGCGTACTTTGGTTATTAGACTGCAATCCATGGGCTAAGAAAAACCTGATTCGTGAAGCCGCTAATCATGGCATTGCTGCAGATAAACTCATTTTTGCGCCTCGAGTTAGCATTGCAGACCATCTTGCACGGCACGTGCATGCTGACTTATTTTTAGATACACCGACCTACAATGCACACACTACTTGCAGCGATGCGTTATGGATGGGGGTGCCGGTATTAACTTGTGTAGGTGATACCTTTGCTGCACGTGTAGCTGGTAGTTTATTAAAAGCTGCAGACTTAAATAACTTTATTACATACTCACTACAAGATTATGAAAATAAAGCAATTTACCTTGTAAATAATCCCGCAATTCTTTTAGAAGTAAAACAAAAGTTGCTTGCAGAAAAAATGAGCTCCAAGTTATTTGATACCACTCTATTTACAAAGTCGCTTGAGGGTACTTATCTAACAATTTGGCAGCGTTACTTAACGACCACAGCAGACTAAAAACTAAGCTGCTGACAGTTCAAAAAATTATGCTAAAGTCACAAAAAATGTAATTTACTTACTTATAATAAAAATCCAGTGGCTTCAAAAATAAGCAACTTCATAAAATAGTCATAATCTACATTAGGAACTTAAATATGGCAGCAATCGACATTACCCCCATTTTAAAATTTATGCTGGATAAGGGTGGTTCTGACCTGTTTTTTAGTTCTGGTGCTGCAATTCACATTGAAGTTGAAGGCGAGACGTTGCCAATCAACGCACAAATTATGGTACCAGGCATGATTAAAGAAATTGCTTATGCAATTATGAGTCCTGCACAAATTAAAGAGTTTGAATCAACTTTAGAATGTAATTTTGCCATTGGTAAAAAAGATATTGGTCGCTTCCGCATTAACGTATTCAGGCAGCGTGGTGAGGTTGGCATGGTCATCCGTCATATTAAAACGGAGATTCCATCAATAGATACCTTAGGTTTGCCCATGATTTTGCAAGAGCTAATCATGCGGAAACGCGGCTTAATTTTAGTGGTAGGTGCTACCGGATCTGGTAAAACCACGACCTTAGCTTCTATGATCGATCATCGTAACGCCACTAGCACCGGTCACATTCTTACACTTGAAGACCCCATTGAATTTGTACATCACCATAAAAAATCAATTGTTGATCAACGTGAAGTTGGCATTGATACACTGTCTTTTGAAAATGGTCTTAAAAACGCCATGCGCCAAGCGCCTGATGTGATTTTAATTGGTGAAGTGCGCGATATGGAAGGCATGAAAAACGCTCTAGCCTATGCAGAAACAGGGCATTTATGTTTAGCCACTTTGCACGCCAACAATGCTAACCAAGCACTTGAACGCGTGATTTCATTTTTTCCAGAAGATGGTAGAGCAGGCTTACTGCTTGGGATGTCAATGAATTTAGTGGCAATTATTTCTCAGCGCTTAATTTCAGGCAAACAAAGCAAACGCATCGCCGCAACCGAAGTGTTGATTAACACACCATACATCGCCGAACTGATCCAAAAACAAAAAATGGGTGACATTAAGGAAATTATGGCGGATAACAATGATATTGGCATGGGCACATTTGACCAATCATTGTTCCGTTTATTTGCAAATGGCAAAATTGACGAAGATAATGCATTAGCCAACGCAGATTCACGTAATGACTTATCGTTGAAAATGCGCTTTGCAGCTGAAGGAAGCCGTGGTGGTAGCTTTAGCTAATGGCTCCTGTTATTAATTCGACTCGTTGAAAGCCGCAAATATTGCGGCAGTGACGATTAAAGCTCCGCCTAACCATTCGTTCCAGTTCATTACCTCATGCGCTAAAAAATAAGAGGCGATGGCCGCCACCACTAATTCAAACAGAAATAACACAGAAGCACGCGTGGCAGTGATTTGCGTTACGCCATATTGCACTGAAAGCGTTGCGGCCATTACCAACATCGAAGTAATCAGCATGATTAGCCATTGATTCAAAGTAAAAAAACTGGGCGCAGGGAATGATTCTTTTACAAATGGCATGATTAATAACGCCATGACAAAAACACCGATCCAAACGGCAAAAGACTTGGTACGTACGTTTAAATGGGTAGATTTTCGCGTAATGACATTGGTTAGCGAGAACCCCATACCTGATGATAAGGCAATCCATTCTGCAGTGTTTTTAGGAAGTGGCCATGCGCCTGATTGTCCGGTAAAGTCATTTAACATGATAAATGCGCCTAGTAAAGACAATGCAATAATCATTATTCCGCGGGCGTTAGTACGTTCTTTAAGCCAAAAATGTGCCAGCATCAAAGTCCAGAGCGGCGATAAATAAAACAACAGCATCACCCGCATGACTTCGCCATCAATCACCGCTAACACATAGGCTAGGTTTGTCCAGCCCGCTACAATGCATAGCCAGATAATACTAAGCGGCTGACTAAAAATATCTCGCCAGTGCTTTGCAAAATAGGCGCCAGCCAAAATAAGGATAATGCCGTAAGTGTAAAAGCTGGAAGCAACGCCCGCTACGCCTGCCTCCGCCATAATGCGATAAGGAAACCATATGATCCCCCAGCAAAGTGCGCCAAACAATAAGCTAAAGACAGCAAGAGGATGATTAGTTGAATGATGTTTGGTTGTATTTGTGTTGTTATTATTACTCACTTGATGCCCTTTTACTTAACTGCGCACTTCTTGTATTAACTTTGAATCTTATACTTTAAATCTAGCAGATTTAAATCCCAATACTTACACATCATTGCACATCTTTAAGCTAGTTTTTAATTAAAGTCTGCACTTTGGATAGCTCGCGCGCTATATTACAATATCGCCTATGAATCCAAACCTTAATTTACTGCAACCTTACCCTTTCCAACGTTTACGCGACCTATTCAAGGGCATTACACCGAATCCTGCTTACTCTGCCATTAACCTATCAATCGGTGAGCCTAAACACGCCACACCGCAGTTGATTAAAGACGCGCTGGTGAATAATTTGGCAGGCTTAGCTACCTACCCCACAACTATAGGCTCTTTAGCGCTCCGTGAAGCGATATCCAACTGGATTTCACGCCGTTATGATGTGCCTAAGCTAAATCCAGAAACGGCTATCCTACCAGTTACAGGTAGCCGCGAGGCGCTGTTTTCCTTTGCACAAGTCATTATAGATAGTACAAAATCAAATCCTGTTGTCATTTCGCCTAATCCGTTCTATCAAATCTACGAAGGTGCCGCATTTCTGGCAGGCGCTGAGCCGTATTTTTTAAATACCTTACCAAATAAAGACCCAAAGCATAATCATGCGATGGATTTTGAAAGTGTGCCTGTAGAGATATTGAAACGTACCCAGTTAGTCTA
>JANOHT010000246.1:0-4696 GCA_031406605.1 Methylotenera sp.
TATACACCGTTAATCAGATCTGATGCTGCTTTATCATCAGCTGGCGCTTTGGCATTAAAGCTACTCTCCCACACAACTACTGATTTATCTGCGCCATTTGAATGCACTTCCAAAGTCGAAACATAATCTGTCAAAGGCAAACCGCTTTCAGTAATCTTATAGCTCATTGTTTTGTTTTTGGCACTGTAAGCAGTTAATGTTTCGTGAATTTTACCGCCATCTTGTAATGTTAATTCGCGCTTTGCACCCACTTTAAAATCTTTACCTGAAAGAATTTCAGTTTTTGCAAACGCTGGATGCCATACACCCAGATCACCAAATTTAGCAATTTTCCCCCATGTTTTTGCAGCAGGTGCATCAATGTTAATAGACTTAATCACATATAGTGTAGAGGCATCCGCAGCATTTGCTTCTGCAGTCAATCCTAAAGCAACAAAAGATAGTACAACTAATAACTTACTCATATAGTTTCCTTAAAATATACTAATCAGTATATGTAATTTTGATAGCTACATTACAACAATAAAAATTAAAATATTGTTTATATTCAAAAGACAATAATAATTTACCCATGACTCTTACATTAGTTTACTTTATATATACAGGTCTGTATATAGATTTTTTATTTTTTTTAGTATAAAATAAGTATCGAGTGTTTATCCGGAGACTGTTATGTCTACGTTAAAGAGCAAGATATTAGTGGTAGCAACTGACCTTTTTCAAACCAGAGGTATTAATTCGACTGGAGTGGATACGATCGTGGCTGTTGCTGGCACTACAAAAATGACACTTTATAAATATTTCCGTAGTAAAGAAGATTTAATTCTTGAAGTGCTAACAACTGGACATCAGGATTTTCAAACTTGGCTGAGCGATAAACTCAATACCAACACTAAAAAACCAAGTGAAAAGCTACAAAAACTTTTTGAGTTCATTGAAGAGTGGGTCACATCACCTAACTTCCGTGGCATGGCTTTTATTAAAGCATCGGCTGAATTCCCCAATGAAGAAAGCCCAGTACATCAGCTTTCTTCAGAGCAATCTCGTCAATTCAGGCAATACATCAGCAGTCTTGCCAGTGAAGCAAATATTCAAGATGCAGATGGCTTAGCTTTACAACTATCGCTACTGTTTGAAGGTGCTGTACAAGCTGAACAGATGAAACGTGGCTCTGGTGCGATAAAATATGCTAAGAAAGCGGCGAAAATCTTGATTGATGGCGCTTCAACACACTAGTATTGTATTTTCTTTAAGTCAGTATTTAGGCTTGCGCTTGCCTGCAATGGGCAATCAATACGATAATAGGCGTTTTAAAATCGTCTACCATTTACATGCATACTCTTATTTGCGGTTCTCTCGCTTTTGACACCATCATGGTGTTTCAAGACCAATTCAAAAATCATATTCTGCCAGATAAGATTCATGCCTTAAGTGTAGCGTTTTACGTGCCGGAAATGCGCCGTGAATTTGGCGGTACCGCAGGCAATATCGCTTATAACCTTCAGCTATTGGATGGCAACCCTCTCATCATGGCAACAGTAGGAGAAGATTTCTCTACTTATGCACTATGGTTAAATAATAATAAAATCAACACTACCCATATCAAAACCATCGCGAACAGTTTTTGCGCGCAAGCGTTTATCACTACAGATACAGAAGGCAATCAAATCACCGCCTTTCACCCCGGTGCTATGACAGAGTCGCATCAAAACAGTGTTAACGATGCCAGCAATGTTACGCTAGCAGTGATTGCACCCGATGGCCGTGACGGCATGTTTCAGCACGCGCACGAATGTTTTGAGGCTGGCATCCCATTTATGTTTGACCCTGGGCAAGGCTTGCCAATGTTTAACGGCGAAGAGCTTTTACAGTTTATTGATATGGCAGATTACTTAGCGGTGAATGATTATGAGTCACAAATTATTCAAGATAAAACAGGCTTAACACTAGAACAACTCGCTTCTAAAGTGAAAGCACTCATCGTTACACTTGGTGGTTCTGGTTCACAAATTTACGCAGATGGTCAACTTTTTGACATCCCATGCGTTAAGGCAGATGAAATTATTGACCCTACAGGTTGTGGTGATGCGTACCGCGCTGGTTTACTGTACGGTATATCACGAGGTTGGGATTGGCCAACCTGTGGAAGATTAGCCTCAACCATGGGCGCAATTAAAATTGCCAGTCGTGGTGGGCAAAACCATAAACCTACACGTGCTGATATTGAAGCCGTTTACACACAGGCATTAGTGAATGTAACTTTAGCTGAAGTGAATGGTCGTACTGAGTGAATCGCTTAAATTAAGAAAAATTGTTTTGAACAAAATCTTTCGAATAAGTCAGGAGAAACCAAGATGAAATCCACAAAATTATTAGTAACTGCATTACTAGCTGTTTTATTAACAGCTTGCGCTAGCTCGAACTCTGGTAGCGTTTACAGCCGCGACGAAGCACGAAAAGTACAAACTGTTAGAACGGGTATCGTAGAAAGTGTTCGTTCTGTAAAACTTGAAGGTACAAAATCACCTGTGGGTACAATTGCAGGCGGTGCAGTGGGTGGAATTGCGGGTAGCTCTGTTGGTGGTGGTAGAGGTAGTGCAATTGCTGCCGTCATTGGGGCTGTAGTTGGTGGCCTTGCGGGCTCTGCTGCAGAAGAAGGTCTTACACGTAAAGATGGCTTGGAAATTACAGTAAGACTTGATGGTGGTGGCTTAGTCGCAATTGTTCAAGAAGCAGATGAGATATTTAAGGCTGGAGAAAAAGTACGTATCGTTGAAAATGGTGATGCTAGTCGCGTCTCTCACTAAGTTTCTAGCTACAAGTGCATCAAGTCTGATGCTATTCAATTGACATTTGCTTGATATGGAAATTAATATCCGGCAAATGTAGTCATTTCTCAAACCACACCATAGCCTGTCAATAAACAGTCACATTTCCGTCATCAATTTTTAATCTTAGCGCATTAAATTCTCTTTAACTTAAAGGAGACATTTAATGGCAGATAAAGAGTTGACCATCTTAAATAATGTAAACGAACGTAGTCGTAAACATGCTGATTTACAAATTGCAGTGCAAAGACGCCTTCATGTTAGCCTTGCACGTACGCCAGCTGAAGTTGAAGAAGCTCAGCGCTTACGTTACAAAGTATTTGCAGAAGAAATGGGCGCTCAAGTTTCAGGTAATATGGGGCTGGATATTGATGGTTTTGATCAATTTTGCGACCATTTATTAGTACGTGATGGCGATACTCAACAAGTCATTGGTACATATCGAATTTTAAGCCCTGAAAAAGCCAATGAAGCAGGCGGCTACTACGCCGCAGGCGAATTTGATTTAAGTCGATTAGCGCATTTATTTGACCGCACCGTAGAAGTTGGTCGTGCTTGTGTACACCAAAATTATCGTAACGGCGGCACTATTACAATGCTCTGGGCTGGACTTGCTAAATACATGCAAATTCATAATTATGAGTACATGATAGGTTGCGGAAGCGTGAGCATGTCTGATGGTGGACATACTGCAGCAAGTTTATACAAAAAACTACAAGATGATTATCTAGCGCCATTAGAATACCGTGTGTTTCCACACAATCCATTGCTTGTCCATGCATTACGTTCTGATATGCAAGTGGTTTGCCCGCCGCTGATTAAAGGTTATTTACGCCTTGGTGCTTATATTTGTGGCGAACCAGCATGGGATCCCTATTTCAACACAGCAGATATGCTGGTAATGTTACCTTTATCTAGAATCAACCCAAGATATGCTGCACATTTCCTTAAATAAAACTTTACTTAAAAGTTAATATGGATGAAATACAGCATATCGACCTATCACTTTGCAATCATTACCCAATAACAACATCTTAACTAACAGAATCACGCGATATTATAGAATTGGCCGTATATTAATCCATACTTTAGCAGGGTTTTTTATAGCCTCTGTCTTGCTGCCGTTTGCGAGTAAGCCTTGCAAACGGCGCCTCATTAAATGGTGGTGCAAATATTTAGTCGCCGCTTTTAATATACGCGTTATCAGCTTAGGCCATATTCCGCCAGCAGATAAGCCACTCACCAATACCATGTTGGTGGCTAACCATATCTCTTGGGCAGATATTCATGCGCTCAATAGCGTTATACCATTGCGATTTATTGCCAAATCAGAAATTAAAACTTGGCCAATTTTTGGTTACTTGGCAACGAAAGCCAATGCGCTGTTTATTGATCGCACCAGGCGTCATGATGCAGCGCGTATTGTAGAAGCTACTGCGCAAAGTCTCGAAGACGGAGATAACTTATGTTTATTTCCTGAAGGTACCACTACTGACGGCACCGCAATGAAGCCTTTTAAAAGCAGCTTGATTCAAGCCGCAATTCATGCAAATGCAGTGATATATCCAGTAGCCATCCGTTATCCACGCCCAGATGGCAGCATTAATACTGAAGTTGCTTATGCAGGCGAAACAACACTTAAGGAATCGATGCAGCAAGTGTTATTCCAAAAATATCCCGTGATTGAACTGCACTTTCTGGCGCCAATTTATACTGCTAAGTTAGCTGATAAGGATCGTCGGGTATTAACATTACATATACAAGAATTGATCAGCAAGAAATTAGGTTTTACAAAATAGATAATTAACGCTTATCTACACTAATTTTGTTTAGGTTGTATAGGTTTATCGAGCGGATTGGACTGCACT
>JANOHT010000259.1:0-16965 GCA_031406605.1 Methylotenera sp.
TGGCGCGCTTAAGCCAGATGGCACACCTTATACAGCGATGGATTTACGTGAGGTGCAAGATTGGATTATTAAGCCGCAATTACGTAATGTGCCTGGCGTTACAGAAATCAATACTGTTGGCGGATATAGCAAACAGTATTGATTTCTGTAACGCCAGGCACATTACGTAATTGCGGCTTAATAATCCAATCTTGCACCTCACGTAAATCCATCGCTGTATAAGGTGTGCCATCTGGCTTAAGCGCGCCAGGTTTGGCAGATACCGTCCACATAAAGATTTCCCCCAAACCTGTAGCAGTCGGCCCCATTTCAGAGCTAATACCTACTGGCAATTTCTCTTTTACCTGCGCAATACGCTCGGCAACAAGCTGGCGGGCAAAGTAAATATCAGTGCCTTCTTTAAACACCACCGTGACTTGTGATAAACCATAACGCGAAATGGAACGGGTTTCCTCTAAATCTGGCAACCCAGCCATGGCTGTTTCAACCGGGTAGGTAATACGCTGTTCGGTTTCTAACGGCGAGTAACCAGCTGCTACCGAGTTAATTTGCACTTGCACATTGGTAATATCAGGCACAGCATCAATCGGCAAATGTTGGTAACTCACGAACCCCATGATTGCCACACCCAAACTAATGAGCATCACCAGCCAGCGTTGGGCAATTGCAAATGCAATCAACTTTTCAAAGAGACCTTTTGCGCTATAGGAATTTAAAACATGCGGGTCTACGTCACTACTTGCCGATTTAATATCAGGGTCTTTAATGGTCATGGCTGGCTCCCGCTTTACCAAGCTCGGCTTTAACCACAAAGCTGTTTCCTGCGGCGTATTGTTCGCCTACACTCAATCCAGAAAGTACTTCCACATGTAGACTATCACGACGACCCAACTCTACTGGTCGTGCTTCAAAAGAATCCCCGTAGCGACCAAATACCACATCACCATATTGCAGGGTTTGTATTGCTTCTAAAGATACGGCTAGTGGCACAGTCACTTCTTCTGCCACCAAATCGATATTCACAGGCAAGCCAACCAACCAGTTTTGCTTCATATTAGGCATTGCTACCCGAGCAATTGCCGTCCTACTTTGCAAGTCAACCAATGGAGCAATATAGGTAATCGTACCTTCTGTGTTTTGCTCAAAGGAGGAAGCACGCACAGTCACTTTTTGACCTGTTTTTACCAAGCCTAAATCTTTGATGGGAATATTCATTTCAGCCCATACTGTGCTTAAGTCCGCTACTTCAAACATCATTTGCGTCAATTCTAATACTTGTCCAGTGGCAACATTTTTGCGCGTAATTACACCATTTATCGGTGCTTTCAATTCATAACGCGAACCACTACCGCCGCTAACACCCATGCTTGCCAACTTTTGCTGCTGCCGCGCCAGTTCAATTTGCGCTAACTGCAGATCATTTTTAGCTGCAAGGTAGTCTTGTTCGGCGGAGATTTTCTCGCGCCACAAACTCTCTTCGCGAATTAAAGTTGTTTTAGCAAGATTCAAACGTTGCTGTGCTGCTGATAAATCACCGCGATTTTCTGCCACGTCTAAGCTCGAAATCACTGCCAACGTTTGGCCTTTTTTAACTTTATCGCCTACATTCGCTGCCACACTTTCTACAATGCCTCCCATGCGCGGCAACACCTGCACCGCTTTATCTGCATTTAATTTAATTTCGCCTAATAAGCGCAAATTGGTTTGAATACTAGCTGGTGAAGCCGTTAACACCTCAATCGCATTATGTTTGAGCTGCTGCGCTGTCAATGTCACCCTTGCTTCTACTTGGTCATACGCGAATTGATGCGTTTTTCCAGCACTTTTTGCTTCAATATTGACTTTGAAGGAATGAGGTTCTTCTACGATTATCTTTGAAGTTAAATAATCGTTTTCTGGTACAAATGCAAATAACTGGGTATCGCGCCCCAAACGCGATAACTTTAAATTTACGACAGAGTTTGTTGGCGCTAAAGGCTTGCTGTTTGAATAAGTATAAAGCCTGAATTGTGGAGGCTGATTCTGCTCAAAAATCGTGACCTCCAACGCATAGTCGCCGTCAGTAAATAATTTACCGCCGTGTGGACCTTTCACACTTTCTGTCGCTACATCCGCATGACCATGCTCGTCGCCATCTGAATGCGCAACTGCGGCAGACGCTTCAGCATGATTCCCATGCTCATCACCGTCCATTGCTGGTTTTTCAGTTCTGAGAATAAGACCTGCCAGTACGAGACCTACTATTAAAATTGCGATAACCCACCATTTTTGCTTAGTTATTTTCATGGCGATTCCTTTTGAAATGATTCAGATTTATAGTTGTAAGGCATGCCTAATATATTTTGAATATCTGCCTGCGCCTGACGCGCTAGAGTAAGGGTCTGAATAAACTGAGTTTTTGCTTGAAACCACGTACGTTGCGCATCCAGTACTTCTAAAAAGCTAAATTTGCCAAATTCAAATCCCTTACGCGCGGCTTCATAAGCACTTTGTGCACCTGGCAAAATATCGCGGTTATAGGTATGTGCAGCTTCAATCTGAAGTTGCCTGCGGCTATAAGCATCCGTTAACTCTTTAGTTAACTGGTTTTCCAAGGCGACTTTTTCACCTTCAGCTTGCAATTGCCGGGCCTGCGCACCTTGTAAGTTACCTTGATTTCTATCAAATACTGGAATAGGAACTGATAGCCCAATCACCGCCTGCGTGATGCCGCCTAACTCTTCATTCCGTTTGGCGCCGAGGCTAACCGTTACATCTGGTGTTTGTCTGGCTTTTTCAATATCACGCAAGGCTTGTTTCTGTGTGATAGCAAGCGTGGCCTTTTGTAACCGCGGAGAATGTTGTAGTTGTATGACCAGCTCATCGAGAGTGGCGATTTCATTGATATTGTCCAACTCCCCCGCAGCAGTAAATGCAGCATTGTCTGAACGAACATTGCCCCACAAACTAGCTAAACGCATTCTGGATGAAGTCAACTGTTGGTTTGCCGTAGCCAGCTCCATTTTCAAACCAGCCTCAGCCACCTTGGCTTTGGTTTCTTCAACTGGTGAAACTTTACCTGCCAGTACACGCTTAGCCGTGGTCTCTTTTGATTGTGTAGAGATTTGCAGCAGCTCTTGTGCCAATGTTTGCGCTTGCTGAGCTGCTAATACCTGATAAAAAGCGGCATACGCCTTGGCATTGATTTCTGCCTTTGCAATCATTATATCCGCATCCGCCATTGCCAGATTAATATCTGCCGCCACCATCCGCGCACCACGTTTACCTGCAGTTTCTAATGACTGGCTAATGAGTATGGTTGAATTTCGATACTGGCTCCGTAAATCTTCAACCTGTGCCGATAGCGTTGGGTTCGGACGAACAGCCGCCTGCAATGTGGCCGCGCTTTCAACTTCTCTGGCACGTTGAATAACGGTAATCTCTGGATTAGCCTGTAGCGCAAGCTTAACCGCTTCATCTAGAGTAATGACGTTATCAGCTGCCAACGTGCTTAAGCTAAAGATTGAGCCTATAAACACAAAAAATATTGATACTATAAAAAATAAACGTCGAAGGATACTCATCCAATTCTCCTAAAAATAGAAAAATCGGCGAGCGTCTAGAAGCTGGAGGGAGTTCTTAAAAAAATGCTAAATGACGCTACGCCGAACTAATTCAGCTGCGTCCATTTAGGGCGGTCTAACACATTAGAGGTAGGTGCGTGATAAACCAATGAATATTGGCTTAAAAATTGAACATTCGTGGCTTCAAATATTGGCAAACTATAACTCAACACTTCACCACATGATAAGTGGCTAAATCCACAGTGCACATGGTTGTCAGACGCTTGATTATTAGCGTCTTTATTATCGAGGTCTGATGATTTTTCATCGGCAATATGACTTTTTATATCACTTGAGTTTGTGTTGTGCTCATGGTGACCGAAATGCGACTGCCTAGCTTGCGTATTATGCTGATTAATATCATGCACATCATAATTTGCTACCATCGCCCACGCATACTGGTGTGGTAGCAAAAACATCATCACAATTAGAAAAAGCTTTCTCATCAAATGTTAACGATCTAGCTAAGTTTGAATTCAGAATGTATTAAATTAAAACCTTAAACTGAGAATGATGAGCCACAACCACAGGTAGTTGTTGCTTGCGGATTACGGATGACGAACTGTGAACCTTGCAAGCTATCCTGATAATCAATCTCAGCGCCCATTAAGTATTGCAAACTCATTGGGTCAATCAACAAGGTCACCGTGTCTTTTTGCACTTGTGTATCATCGTCATTCACTTCTTCTTCAAATGTGAATCCATATTGAAAACCTGAACAACCGCCACCGCTAACGAACACGCGTAATTTAAGATCTGGTGATCCTTCTTCTTCAATCAGTTCTTTCACTTTTTTTGCCGCGTTATCGGTGAATACCAACGGTGCTGGTATATCCATATGCGCTAAATCAGTGCTGGGTAAATCGGTAACTGCATTCATCTTGTACTCCTAAAATTCTTCAATAAAATCATTATGCTACTGCATGGCAGCAAGGTCAATCTATGTTTAATTTTGCACTAGTCTAAAGCCAGAACTTAGCTATTGTCGCCATCAGTTTCGGAGGCACCGTCACCTAAATAGACGAGCTTGCCTTCAATCACCGCACCAGTGTGCATTTCTAGCGATTTATAATATACGTCACCCGTAATGCGTGCTTTGGGTTGCAGTTCAATGAAGAGATTGGCCTTAACCGGGCCAGTCACCTTACCGTTAATCACTATTTTAGAGGCATTGATTGCACCTTCAACGCGACCATGTTCACTTAGAATTAGTGTACTTGGGCTGGCATTTGGTTCACTTACATTACCGCGAATTGCACCATCTACTCGCAAGCCGCCCATAAAATGGATATCGCCTTCAATACGTGTATCTACGCCAATCAGAGTATCAATACTATTTTGAACTCGGTTACTTTTCTTGAAAAACATATTGATTCCCGTCTGGATGCGTTAAGGTCGATTGATGACCTGTAATGATAAAGATAGCCTAAAAAGCAATCTTTAAATGTTATCTGAAAGTCACTTCTTATTCATCATGCTCTTGTAAAACAACAAGTCTTCTTTAATCTTGATATTTTCATCTTGCACAAGATTCAACTCTTTTGCAAGATTACCTTGTGCGGCCTGCTCTATTTGCAATTGACGGCTCATTTGAATGATTTTGGTCTGCATGCCCTGATTTTCAAGTGTAGATTGCTTTAATTTTTCACTTAAATTCTCACCGCCGCCAGTAAACTGCCAGTATGCGATCAAATAACCGGCGATAACAAACAACACAGAAACACCCCATTGAAAATACCAAGGCCGCTGTGAGCGAACCGCCACTTGTTTGGCAGTTAAACCAAAATGCCTACGGATTCTTCTTCTGACTGGTTTCATCTAGATTAATTATTGATGCCTACGGTAACAGCGGCACGACTTCTAATCCTGTGTTTTCAGGGATATCAAACATGATATTCATATTTTGCACTGCTTGTCCTGCTGCGCCTTTCACCAAATTATCAATCACTGAAAGTATCACCACGACGTCGCTATCTTGTGGCTGATGCACAGCAATCCTGCAAATATTAGAACCCCGTACAGAGCGCGTTTCTGGATGTGCGCCTTTAGGCAACACATCTACAAACCGTTCATTGGCATAACGTGACTCAAACAGGGCCTGCAAATCAGTAGCCTTGGTTAATTTGGCATACAAGGTTGCATGAATACCACGAATCAATGGTGTTAAATGCGGCACAAAGGTAAAGCCAACCTTGGTATTGGCCATACCACTCAAGCCTTGACTGATTTCAGGCAAATGCCTGTGCCCAGCTACGCCATACGCTTTAAAGTTATCGCCCGCTTCAGCAAACAAACTATGTACTTCTGCCTTGCGGCCAGCGCCACTCACACCCGATTTGGCATCTGCAATTAAATAGCTAGTATCAACTACGCCGACTTCTAGTAAAGGCATGAAACCCAATTGCACTGCTGTTGGGTAACAACCTGGGTTTGCGACTAATTGCGCAGTCTTAATAGCCGCACGATTCATTTCCGGCAAACCATACACCGCTGTTGCCACTAGATCCGGGCAAGCATGACTCATGCCGTACCATTTTTCCCAAGTAGAAATGTCTTTAATCCGGAAGTCTGCCGCCAAATCAATGACACGCACGCCCTTAGTGAGCAATTCACGCGCTTGCTGCATCGCAATACCATTTGGTGTGGCAAAGAAAACCACATCGCATTCAGCCAGGTTAGATTTCGCCGGATCGGTAAACGCTAAGTCCACATAACCACGCAAGCTCGGAAACATATCGGCCACAGGCAAACCAGCCTCACCGCGCGAAGTAATTGCCGTCAGCGTCACATTTGGGTGAATACTTAACAGACGCAATAACTCAACACCCGTATAACCTGTGCCGCCAACAATACCTACTTTTAATTTTTTATTCGCCAATTTTTATCAATCACTTTTAATCAATTAGTTTTTAATAAATCACAACTATCTATTGTCATGATAGCAAAACCTAACAGTACAATTACTATCTCCAAAACAAAAAAGGTCGCATCAGCGACCTTTTTATCAACCAACCGCCAGATATAACCTTAGCGTTTAGAGAATTGTTTACGACGACGCGCTTTACGGAAACCAACTTTTTTACGCTCAACTTCACGAGCATCACGTGTTACGAAACCAGCTTGTGATAACGCGCTTTTTAAGTTTGCATCAAAGTCAATCAAAGCACGTGTAATACCGTGACGTACAGCACCAGCTTGGCCAGATTCACCACCGCCAATTACGTTTACCATGATATCAAAACTAGCAAGGTTGTTAGTCAATTCTAGTGGCTGACGTAAAATCATACGTGCTGTAACACGTGAGAAATACTCATCAACAGGCTTGTCATTAACAATGATATTGCCTTTACCAGTTTTCATAAACACGCGCGCTACTGAGCTTTTGCGGCGGCCTGTACCATAATTATATTTACCGATCATCTTTTATACCCTTAGATTTTCAATGCTTGCGGTTGTTGTGCCGCGTGTTCATGCTTGTCGCCAGCATAAACCTTCATTTTTTTAATCATTGCATAGCCTAAAGGACCTTTAGGTAACATGCCTTTAACTGCTTTTTCTAAAGCGCGACCAGGAAAACGGTCTTGCATTTTAGAGAATGTCGTTGTGCTGATACCACCTGGGTAGCCAGAGTGACTATGGTAAAGCTTACCGTCCGCTTTGTTACCGGTAACTTTTAATTTGTCGGCGTTAATCACGACAATATAGTCACCTGTATCAACGTGAGGTGTGTAAATAGTTTTATGTTTGCCGCGTAAACGGTGCGCAATTCCGCTAGCCAAACGGCCTAGCACTAGATCTGTGGCATCAACCACAAACCAGTCACGCTTCACTTCATGTGATTTTGCTGAAAAGGTTTTCATCGTGTAACCAATACTATGAGCTAAAAAATTTAAGAGGCGGATTTTATGCTGAACCGCAGTGTTTTGTCAAACGTTATGTGTGCTTATTTGCGAACTTTTATGCTGCCAAGAAATGCACTTCACCCACACAGGAACATCGAGTAATTCAACAGTATGCACTATATGGTGTATTTATGCAGAAAAAAAGTAATCCAATAGGGTGAGAGTATCCGCTTAATTGTTTGATTATGTACAGCTTATGCTAGAATAAATTGAGTATTACTGTAAAGTTATTCTTAATAATCAGTATTTAACTTCAGCATGGAAGTACAGATAATTAATTATCTAATCAATATCATGAGATTTACGACTCATTTGGAATTAACTACGCATTGAAATTTTTTATCTTTTTACTACTAGTTGCCTATACTAATCTTAGCTTAGCGTTAGGGTTGGGTGAGATTGACCTGAAATCTAATTTAGGCGAGCCTCTTCTGGCTAGTGTTAATCTTACCGACGCTGAATCAACGCCTGACATTAGTTGTTTTTCTATATCCGATATTAGCGAGTCATCTGCATTTAAAAAAGCTTCCGTAACGCTAAAGCAAACCAATGGCAATTATTTACTAACTATCACGACTAAAAGCGTGATTACAGAACCCATCGTAAATTTGCGTATTTCTGTTCAATGCGAACCACAAATTAACCGTGATTATTTGTTGCTATTAGATCCAGTAGCATTCGCCACAGCAGAAACTGGTTTAATTACTAACCACCAAAGTACCACCGTTAGCCCAATTAATAATTCTGTGCTAAACAAACAACAAGCTTCTAGAACAGCAAATGTAATTGCAGAAAATGCTGGAGAGAATGCGAATACTGCGCAGCAACCTACAAAAGTCGTTAAAAAGAAAAAAAGAAAAAAAGAAATCAATGCCGCTCAATCTGCTAATCAAAAACTGGTGGAAGCTTATACTGGCAAACAACAGCCGGCCCTCAACAACCAACCCACTTCTGCTGATAAAATAACCAGTCAGCCAATTGAAAAGCCTACAAGCACTGACAAACCTTATCTAATTATTTCTGGTGGGAATTCAGCTACAAATAACAACACAGCAACACCAAGCTTATCTTTACGTCTCGAAACGCAAATAGATTTAGCTAGAATTGAACCGGCAGACACTCCCTTAAGCACCTCAGATACGCTAGATGAAGTCACGGTCATGACAAATCGCCTAGCGCATTTAGAGAAACAACTAGTTAGCTTACAAACCCACAATACGCAATTACTTGCTGACGTTGAGAAAGCTAAGCATGCCGGCCCCGACTGGCTACAGTTATTACTTATTGGGCTGGCTTTATTAGTAACTTTAGCGGGTGCGGAATGGTTGCGTCGCAAAATTTTAAACATACGTGCGAGTAAAGAAGCAGCTTGGTTTGATGCAGGTACAGAAGCATTTACTTCTGACGAAGATGCATTCTCTGCTGAGCATTCAGTTAATCGTTTTGAAACTACGGCTTTCGCTGACTCTTCTACTGATGAAACTTCATTTAATAACCTACCTGCTCAAAACGGTGGCTTCTCGAACGCGGCTACTTTTGCTGCTCAAGAGAAAGATGATAGTGGTAACGTGATTGATCATGCAGATGTTTTTATTGAACATGGTCGACCAACCTTAGCAATTCAATTACTACAAAATCACCTGAGTGACCTACCTACCGAATCACCTGCAGTGTGGTTAAAACTGCTCAAGTTACTGGCTAAAAGTGGAACTGAAGCAGAATACGATGATGCGGTTATTGAATGTAATAAATATTACAATATCAAGGTAAGAAGCTTTGCCGAGGCAGCATTAGATGATATTTCAAGCATTGAAGACCATCCTGAGATTGTTACTCGGCTGGAAGGTGTTTGGGGTTCACAGTATGCGGTTGGGTTTTTAAATGACTTAATCTATAACAAGCGCTCTCAGCCTAGAGATGGTTTTGAGCACAACACGTTTGAAGAATTATTCTTTTTAAAACAAATCGCTGAAATTCTTGAACTCTCAAATCAGCCAAACGCAGATGGCACAACTTCGATGCAAACTTTATATCAGACTGCTGCCATTAAACATGATCTAGAAAAACCAGCACTTACACCAAAGTTATTTGCGAACGTTAAGCCTGTTAATAAAACTGAAGAGTTCAGTGCAGCCATTCTGAATAATAATTTTAGCAGTTCCACTAACTCCCAAAATGATCGCACCGTTGAGTTTGAAGCTGCAAAAAAAATTGCTGCTTTATCTTTGGACAATCCGCCTGATCCTTCGTATGAAGTAAGCATGCTGTTTGACACTGAAGATATGCAAAATACACAATACTCAGATACCGAGCAAGCACCTGACTTACCGATGCTACACGTTGATGAAGCGTTTCAGGCGGATGAAATTGATTTTTCTATACCCCCTGAAAAAAACACGAGTGAATTAACACTTGATACCAATTTTTTGAACGAAGAAATAATACTTAAAACCGAAGAGAATATTGAAGATGTCACTCAAGAACAAATGCTTCAGCTTGATAATCCTGATGTAAAACCTCAAACAAAATCTAAAACTAGCAAGCAAGCCGACGCAAAAACTACATCAAACCTAATTGAGTGGGATTTACCAAAACTGGATATCGATAAAGAGTAGTTTAAAAATGTTCACGCTAATATGTATCTTTATTTAGCCAAATATCGGATCAAATAATTGGCAGCAATACCTAAAAACACAGCAAAACCAAACCAATTGTTATGCAAAAACGCCTTAAAGCATTTTGCTTTTTCACGATTTTTAATCAAAAAATAATGATAAACGGCAACACCTGCGGCAGCAGCCAAACCCAAGTAATACGCATAACTCAACAATAACCACTTGCCAGCAATAACGAGCAATAAAAGTGTTAGCGCATAGCAAATCATCACTGCTATAACATCAAACCGACCAAATGTAATAGCCGATGACTTAATGCCGATTTTCAGGTCATCTTCACGGTCAACCATTGCGTATTCGGTATCATAAGCAATGGCCCAAAAGATATTGGCTAATAGCAGCACCCATGCGATTGGCGCGATATAGCCCATAATAGCAGCGAACGCCATAGGAATACCGAAACCAAAAGCAATGCCTAGGTATGCTTGCGGGATTGCCAAAAATCGCTTGGTAAAGGGATAGCTTGCCGCTAATAAGAGCGCAAATACGGACAATTGGATAGTAAGCGTATTGAGAAAACACACCAAACCAAGGGCGACCAAACTTAACACTGCAGCCAATATGTAAGCTTCTTTTTTGCTCACTTCATTATTCGCTAATGGGCGATTTTTAGTACGCTCAACTAAACCATCATATTTCATATCAGCAATGTCGTTCATCACGCAGCCTGCACTACGCATTAACACTGTGCCAGTGATAAAAATCATGACTACTATCCAATCTGGCTTGCCTTGAGCGGCAATCAGCAATGCCCACAACGTAGGCCAAAGTAGCAATAAGATGCCAATCGGTTTATCAAGACGCATTAACCGCTCGTAAGCATCTAATTTTTGGATAATTTTCTTTGCACGCATAGTGATAGATTCAAAAAATATTGATTTATGCTACAGACTCATGCCGTCAGCAATTGCGGTAAAAATACTTCAGTGACCATAATATTAGCGCAATTCAAACTAAATACCGAACGCCGTGCCCATAGGTATGGAGGTTTGTTGGGCATGCTCTTTGTTGCATGCTGGTAAAGCAAATGTTGCCGTGATAGTTTTTTATAGCTTAAAGACGCGCGCTTAACTTGGGGATTGGAAAATAGAGTTGCGCCCAATGGCCTATTGCCTAAATGGCTTAAGCCTAACCATGCGCCTCGTAAACTTTTGCGTGGCAACACGCTATGTGCAAACACGACCACTTGGTTGTTACCCAACAATTGTACTTCGCGAATCAAGGCCTTTTTACGCGATGAAATTGCTAGCGGCGATGTTTCATCAAAAAACGGTTTTGCATAGGCAACTAATACAGGCTTTACTTTAAAGTTAGCGTAACGTTGTTGTAAACGCATCGTCAATGAACAACGATCTATCAACCAATAATGATATTGACCACTCATCATTGGCTTATTTAGCCAATGAGAACGACCATGCTGATGTTGATTTGAATAATACGTTTTCACTCAATATTCTCGCTAATTACACTTTCACCAAATCTCCAGCACTTGCCATCCATCGATTTAAATGCTGCTCAACTTCTACTGGATAATCTTTCAACAATTTATCAGCCACGGATTTAGCAGCTTCTAACAATTCAATATCACGCTCTAAATCTGCGATTTTCAACATAGGTACACCACTTTGTCGCACACCTAAAAACTCACCTGGCCCGCGTAAATGAAGATCTGCCTGCGCTATGGCAAAACCATCGTTACTTTCATAAATCACTTTGAGTCGTGCACGCGCAGTTTCAGAAAGTTTGTTTTGATAAAGCAGTATACAAGTACTTTTTGCGGCGCCTCTACCCACGCGACCACGTAGCTGATGTAATTGGCTCAAACCCATGCGTTCGGCATGCTCAATGACCATTAAACTGGCATTAGGCACATCCACACCTACTTCTATCACCGTGGTTGCTACTAGTAATTGTATTTCTGCAGCGCTAAACGCTCCCATTACTGCCTGTTTTTCTGCTGGCTTCATCCGCCCATGTACTAAACCTACTTTTAATTCTGGGAATTCAGTTTGCATTAAGGCATAAGTGTCATTTGCCGTCGCTAATTGCAGCGCTTCAGACTCTTCAATGAGTGGGCACACCCAATAGGCTTGATTACCTTGCTTGCAGGCCTCGCGAACGCGCTGCAAAATTTCATCGCGACGCGTATCTGATACTAACTTAGTCACAATCGGTGTGCGTCCCGGCGGCAGTTCATCAATCACAGACACATCTAAATCCGCGTAATAACTCATGGATAAAGTCCGCGGAATAGGTGTGGCTGTCATCATTAGCTGATGTGGCTCTGGCTGACCTTTTTGCCTTAATGCCAAGCGTTGCTGAACACCAAATCGGTGCTGCTCATCGATAATTGCTAAGCCTAGCTTGGCAAACTGCACCGCTTCTTGGAACAGAGCATGCGTACCTATCACCAACTGTGCACTTCCATTCGCCATAGATTCCAACGCGGCAGTACGGTCTTTTTTTGATTGACTGCCCGTTAACCACGCAATTTGAATATCAAGCGGTGTGAGCCAAAGCATCATTTTGCGATAATGTTGCTCTGCCAAGATTTCAGTGGGTGCCATCAGTGCCACTTGCCAGCCGTTTTCTATGCTTTGCAATGCAGCCATGCAGGCCACTATTGTCTTGCCACTCCCTACGTCACCTTGCAAAAGGCGCTGCATGGGGTGCGGCTGCATCAAGTCGCGTTCGATTTCAACTGCGACCTTTTGCTGTGCCTGTGTTAATGCAAACGGCAAGCTCTTAAGTAACGCAGATACAAGTTGTTTGGATTGCTTGAATTGTGGCGCATCCACGCTGCGACGGCGCGCGTAATGCTTGCGCATAGAAAGCTGTTGCGCAAGCAATTCATCAAAAGCTAGACGCTGCCATTCTGGCGTGGTTTTGTATTCCAGTCTTTGTAAATCTACGTCTGGAGGCGGATTGTGCAAAGCCTGTAAACTCGCCGTAAAACTCGGGAAGTGAAACTGTTGGTATACGCTAGCAGGCAAAGTTTCATTTAGGATATTTCGTGAAAGCGCACTTTGCTTAAAAGCAAGGCCAATCGCTTTACGTAAGGTGGGTTGAGTAAGACCTGCCACCGTTGGATAAACCGGCGTTAAAGTTTCTGCCACTGTAGTTTGAGTGCCTACTGCTTTGCAAGCGGGATGCACCATCTCATAACCAAAAAAACCGCTACGCACTTCGCCGTAAACGCGCAATTTTGTACCCACTTTTAGCGCTGCAATTTGGCTAGGGTAAAAATGCAAAAAACGCAAAGTCAGCTGACCACTGGCATCTTCTAATCTTGCTATGAGTGCTTTACGTGGTTTGTAAGTGACTTCTGAATGCACAATCTCACCCTCAACTTGCAATGATTCACCAAGGTGCAAATCACGCACTGCGGTGATATGTGTTTCATCAATGTAACGTAAAGGTAAATGCAGCAGTAGTGCCTGAATGTTAGTAATACCAAGTTTTTGTAAATTTGCTAATAGCGGCTTACTAAAAACTTTTATTTCAGCGAGTGTGTTGGTTTGAACAATCTTGGTCATACTGGTGGTTAACTTTTTAACCAGTCGATAACTTGTGTTGCATTTTGATTTGGCGGGAAAACAGGATAAAAAACTTTTTTAATCACATTCTGCTCAATAATCAATGTTAAGCGCTTATATAGCTGTAATTCACCCACCTGAAATACAGGCAGATTTAAGGCTTTTTTTAACTGAAAGCCATGGTCACTTAATAAATCAAAGGGCAAATGTAAACGTTTTTTTAGCTCTAATTGATAGTCTGTAGTTTGTGAACTCAGCCCGATTACTGCAGTATTTAGCTGTTGGAGTTGTTGATAGTGATTTCTAAAATCACAGGCTTGCGGAGTACAGCCTCGCGCGCCCGGAATCTCATCCCAACCTTCAGGCAGGGGAACATCTGGGCGACCGGTGAGTGGATAAATATAGATAACGAGCCTATCTTGAATATCAGTAAAACTCGTTAAGTGACCACTTGTGGAATTGAGCTTGATATTAGGGAGTTGCATGCCGGCTAAATGTGCTGCCAAACCGTCATCGATAGGTATTGGCAATCTTTCAGGCAAGTTATTCAGATGGTTACTCATTATCAGAAACTATTGTTTTGCACCATTACCTATACCATTAGCCCCTTGTTGATTGCCTTTGGTGCGATTAATTCTAACCACATCGGGTATTTTACGTAAGCCACGCATTAAGTCTGCTAAATGGATACGGTCACTAACCTGCACAGTAAAGTATAGATTAGCATAAGCACTGCCGTCCGCCTCTTCAACACTCACGTTGTCAATATTGGAACCTGCTTCAGCAATACCTGAGGCAATTTTTGCCAACATGCCAGGCTGATTCGCCACAGTTAAACTCAGGTTAGTTTTAAATAAACGCTGGCTTTCTGGCTCCCACTCTACGTCTAGCCATTTATCTGGGTCTAGCTTAAATTTACGCACGCTAGGGCAATCATGTGTATGAATCACCAACCCTTTGTCTTTGTTAATAAAACCTAAAATTGGATCACCTGGGATTGGTCGACAACACTGTGCAAACTGTACAGCCATGCCTTCAGTACCACGAATTGTGATGGTATCTAGCGACTTGGCCGGCAACTTGGTATGCTTTTCTAAATGATCGTCAGTCATCGCTAATAACTGGTGCGCTACCATGACATTTTGGCGTTTACCTAAGCCTATATCTGCCAAAATCTCTAATCTTTTCTTAACGCCATAATCTCGTATCAGTTTTTGCCAATGTGCTTCCGTAATCTGGTTAGGTTCAACATGCAAAGCGCGTAATGCTTGATTGAGCATACGCTCGCCTAAATGCGCAGATTCTGTAGATTGTTGTGATTTCAAAAAGTGGCGTATGTGTGCACGCGCACGACCGGTAATCACATAGTTAAGCCACGCAGGATTAGGTTTAGCCAAAGCGCCAGTAACGATCTCGACATGGTCACCATTATGCAACTCCGTACGTAACGGTGCCAACTCTTGATTAATGCGCACAGCTACACAACTATTGCCCACATCCGAATGCACTGCATAAGCAAAATCAACCGCAGTAGCGCCTTTAGGTAAGGCAAAAATCTTACCTTTGGGGGTAAATACATAGACCTCATCTGGGAACAAGTCAATTTTGAGATGCTCAAGAAAATCCAGTGAATCAGTACTCTCGCTCTGAATATCCAATAAGCGCTGTAGCCATTGGTGTGTTTGCTGTTGCAACGCTGTTAACTGTGCGTCACTGGCTTTATAGAGCCAGTGTGCGGCCACGCCCGCATCCGCGATATTGTGCATTTCTGCACTGCGGATCTGCACCTCAATTGGCGTGCCAAATGGACCAAACAACGTTGTATGCAGTGACTGGTAGCCATTTGCCTTTGGAATAGCAATATAGTCTTTGAACTTACTAGGAATTGGCTTATAAAGCGCATGCAGCGCACCCAAAGCAAGATAACAACTTGCTAAATCTTTCACCACGACTCTAAAACCATAAATGTCGTAAATTTGCGAGAATGCGGTAGTTTTCCCTGTCATCTTCTTGTAAATGCTATAAAGATGTTTTTCTCGACCTGAAATTTCAGCGTCAATATTCATGTTAATCAACTGCTGTTTAATCGATTCGAGTATCTTGCTGACCACTTCCTTACGATTGCCACGCGCGGCTTTAATCGCTTGCGAAATCGCCCTGAAACGCATGGGGTACATATACTTAAAGCTTAAATCTTCAAGCTCTTGATAGATGGCGTTCAGGCCTAGCCGATTAGCAATTGGCGCATAAATATCGAGTGTTTCTTTGGCAATACGCTTTTGCTTTTCTGGCTTCATCGCCTCCAGCGTTTGCATGTTATGCAATCTATCCGCCAGCTTTACCAAAATTACCCGCACGTCTTGCGACATGGCCAACAACATTTTTCGGAAATTTTCTGCCTGCGCTTCACTAGCGCTTTGAAACTCAATTTTATCGAGTTTAGTTAAACCATCGACTAGCTCGGCTACTTGTTGACCAAAGATTTCATTAATTTCAGCGGTCGTAACAGGGGTGTCTTCTACCACGTCATGTAGCAAAGCCGCTAAAATGGTCGGCACGTCCATATGCAATTCGGCCAAAATACAGGCAACCGAAACAGGATGCGTGATATACGGCTCACCGGTTTTGCGTATTACACCATCATGCGCTTTAAACGCAAAACGATAGCCTTCCCAAACTTGGACAATATCTTGAGGTTTTAGGTACTGTTTAAGACGTAAACTAAGGGCCGAGTCCTCGCTGTCCGCAGGCAGCAAGGGGGCTGAACTTGACTTTAATGCATCCGCATGATGTGGTGTTGCAGTTTTTGGCATAACTTTTTCACTGCTAGGCTAAATCTTTAAAATCAATATACTAACTATTTGAGACTTATGAAATTAAGGCTTAACGTTCGCTAAAATTTCCACGCCAATCTTGCCCGCTGCAATTTCGCGTAATGCAAGTACAGTTGGTTTATCACGTAAACCCTGGACATTGACTTGCGGCTCTGCACCATTGTGTAATTGACGCGCGCGATAGGCTGCCACTAAAGTCAATTGAAAGCGATTTGGGATATTTTCTAAGCAATCATCTACTGTAATACGTGCCATGATAGTGTTTCCAATATGTAAAATTAAAGCTATTCGCTTATGTGAGTGTTTGAATCAAGCCAGCATAGCGTTGCAGTTGCACTGCGCTTGCTAGCCGTTGTGTGCGAATAATTGCGCGAATATCTTGCAGCGCAATTTCAAAATCATCGTTGATTGTAACA
>JANOHT010000283.1:0-3810 GCA_031406605.1 Methylotenera sp.
CGTCTTTTTTAGCTTCCATTTTGGCTACTTTGGTAGAAAGCATGATCTTTTCAAAACGTTTCTCCATACGTTTCTGTAATGGACGCACAAGGTCGCGATCGCAGCCTTGCACAAGGCCGTCCATAAACTCGACTACACTCACTTTGGTGCCCAGCGCGTCATACACTGTACCCATTTCTAGGCCAATAATTCCGCCGCCAATCACTAGCATGCGTTTAGGGATATCTACTAAAGCCAGCGCACCCGTTGAATCCATAATGCGCTCATCTGTTTTTCCACTCGCATCTGTAGGCGCGCCCGGAAATTTAGTCGCTTGCGAACCGGCAGCGATAATTGCGTTATCAAATGACACTGTCGTTACTTTACCGTCTGCGGCAGTCACAGCAATTTGGTTAGGGCTGGTGAATTGACCCACGCCGACAACGGTAGTCACTTCACGCTGTTTAGCCATTTGCGCTAAACCACCAGTCAGTTTAGCAACTACATCGTTAGCTTTCCAATTACGGAGTTCTTCAAGGTTAATATTCGGCGCACTGAAACTAACGCCATGATGCGCGGTTTCTTCAGCTTCAGTAATGACTTTAGCGGTGTGTAATAAAGCTTTAGATGGGATACAGCCTACGTTGAGGCAAACACCGCCAAGTGTCGAGTAGCGTTCAATCAACACCACTTTTTTACCTAAGTCTGCCGCACGGAATGCAGCCGTATAGCCCCCAGGGCCAGAACCTAATACAACGACCTCAGCATGTAAATCTGCTGTGCCGACTGCGGCTGAAGACGCTACTATTGGCGCTGCAGCAGGCTTAACCTCGGCCGTGGTTGTTGCTGCAGCTGGTGCCTTAGCTGGCTCTGTTACAGCCGTTGCAATTTCAGCAAGCAACATCAAGCTGCCCTTAGCGATTTTATCGCCCACTTTCACTTTAAGCTCTTTAACCACACCAGCGATTGATGATGGAATATCCATAGAGGCTTTGTCAGACTCTACCGTAATCAGTGAGTCATCCAGCGCGATGATATCGCCCACCTTTACAAGCACTTCAATCACATCAACGCTCTCAAAGTTACCGATATCCGGTACTAAAACTTCCACTACATTACTCATGCTGGCCCTTTGCTAAAACTTCAATAATTTTTCATGATTTTATCATCAAACCTAACTTTTCCGCCCTAATCTAGGCCTAAAACCATGCTCAAAAGCTTGAACTTGGTTTTTGCGACAGCCAGTAGTACTATTTGCAAATAAAACTAATTAAAAACCGAATAAAAATAATACTGTGAATCAACATACAGTACAGCTTATTCAAACTAAGGGCGGTCATGGCATTTCTTAAAGTTGCTTTACAGTGCATCAAAATAATTTTTATCAAACTGTGGCAATTATTAAGTAGCTTTCTTCATTTCTTCTTCGGTTCAATCAACTATCAGGCACCTGCCTGGCTGAAATGGTGTGGTGCAAAATTCATCAAGCTATGCACCATAGTTACTCAAAAACCTACCGAAAGCTTAGGTACGATTGCATTAATTGCTACCCTTGGTGTAGGTGGGTGGCAAGGCTGGCAATGGTATCAAGCGAGGCCTCAACCCGTTACAACCATAGTAACCGTAACTACGCCAGCAAGAACCGTGCTTGAAGAAAACTTAGCGCCAAATCCTTTAGTCATTAATTTTGACCATTCTGTAGCGCCAATTGCATTAGTTGGGAAAGTCGTTACTACAGGTGTGAACATCATGCCTAAAATAGCTGGCGAGTGGAAATGGTCTACCGAAAATGAACTGACTTTTCAACCGAAAGCCGATTGGCCAGTAGGCGAGAAATTTCTTGTGAGCTTTAATGCTAAGGCTTTCACGCCTAAAACTCTGTTAGAAAACTGGGAAGTAGAGTTTACTGCACCAGTATTTAATGCCAGCATCACCAGTAGTGAGTTTTATCAGGACCCAACAAACCCAGCCATGAAAAAAGTGGTGGTGAATCTTAATTTCAGCCACCCGGTAGATACGGTAAAACTAGAAAAAAGTATCACGCTTAAAATGCGTACGGCCAAAACCAGTTTATTAAGTTTTGGTAATGACAGCATTCCTTTTGTAGTGAGTTACGACAAGCTGAAACTCAATGCTTACATACACTCAGCGCCGCTTGATACTCCTAAAGACGATAGCGTGCTTGAACTCCATATTGATGAAAACTTGAAAGCTGCTCGTGGCGGCAAACCATTTGAAGCGGCATTAACACAAAGCATCAATATCCCAGGTTTATTTAGTTTAAACATCAATGAAATAAGCCCTGTAGTGGTTTCTAATCAGCAAAATGAGCCTGAGCAGATTTTAGTATTGAATGCTTCTGCCGCAGTGCATGAAAAAGAAATTGCCAGCCACATCAAGGCTTGGCTATTGCCACGCAACAAACTAGTCAGCACTCCTGAAGAATTAAAATACCCGCACAACTGGGGGAGTTATCAAGAAATCACACCTGCAGTATTAGCTGCTGCAAAACCGTTAACTTTAGAAGCTATTGCTGCAGAGCGCGAAAATATTGAAACCCATTCATTTAAATACAAAGCCGATGTAGGCAGCTATATTTATGTGCAGGTTGATAAAGGTTTGAAGTCGTTTGGCGGCTATCAATTAGGCAAAGTCAGCCAACATATATTACGAGTACCGCCCTTTCCTGCTGAAGTAAAAATTCTCAGCCAAGGCTCGTTGCTCGCATTAAGCGGTGAGCGCAAAGTTGCAGTATTAGCGCGCGATTTACCAGGGTTTAAAATGGAGATTGGGCGGATTTTACCTGGCCAGCTACAGCATCTCATTTCACAGAGCAGCGGTACGTTTTCTAGCCCGCAGTTTAACTATTATATGGATGCTGACAATTTAACGGAGCGTTTTGAGCGCAACATTCCATTACAGCTTAATCCAGGAAAAGCGCATTATGAGGCGCTCGACTTAGGCGAGTATTTAAGCAAAGGGAGCGATGAGAAACGCGGCGTATTCTTGCTTACTGTGCATGGCTACCAGCCAACTAAAGCGCCTGCCAGCACTGAAATTGCAACAGAAGAACAGAACCCAAACTACCCACAAAACCCTGAAAGCTTTGTCGATAAACGGCTGATTCTTGTCACTGATTTAGGTTTAATTGCCAAAAAAGAATTGGATGGCAGTCAAATCGTTTACGTGCAATCAATTCACACTGGGCTACCGGTAAAAGATGCAACTGTAGAAGTGATTGCTAAAAATGGCGCTACTATTTTCAGCCAAACGACGGATGCAAATGGTCGCGCGAGCTTTACTAAGTTAGACGGCTTGCAACGCGAACGCACGCCTATTTTATACATCGTGAAAAAAGCAGGGGATTTAAGCTTTTTACCTATTAACCATTACGATAGAAATTTAGATTATTCCCGCTTTGATGTAGGCGGCGTGGCAAATGCGGCAACTTCAGATAGTTTGAACGCCTATCTGTTTTCTGACCGCGGCATCTACCGCCCGGGCGACACCATACATATTGGTATGATTGTTAAAACCGCCGCTTGGGCAAAAGCCTTGGATGGCTTACCGCTAGAGGCGGAAATTTTAGATTCACGCGGGCTAGCCGTTAAAAAACAAACGATACGCTTAGGCGCTGGCGGCTTTAACGAGTTGGAGTATAAAACACTCGAAACCTCACCAACTGGCACGTATACCGTGAATGTCTATTCGGTAAAAGATAACAACGCCTATCAGCAATTAGGCTCGGTTTCAGTCAAAGTACAGGAATTCTTACCAGACCGCATGAAGGTTAAAGCGCTATTTGCAAAAGATACCACTTTGTACCCAGAA
>JANOHT010000044.1:0-30089 GCA_031406605.1 Methylotenera sp.
CCGCGAGCAATGAGCTGCGCCATTTCACGAACGGCGCCGCCTTGAGAGTAATAAAGCACTAAGATTTCGTTCATTTTTTCCTTTTATCCTTAATTCTTTGCTTTTGAGTGTCAACTTCAAAGAGACCCGTCGCCTTAATTAAGTCACTAAACTTTGCATAGCCGTAATTTCGCGAATCAAAAGCAGAGAAATTTTTGACGATGTGTTTTTTGGTTTCACCCATGTGGGCGAAACCATCATCTTCAGATAGCGCGTCAATTGCTGAACGAATCAGCGTGATTAGCTTGGTGTCCTGTGCTAATTCTTTAGTAGTTTTTTTAACACCTGGCGCAGTAAGACTATTTGTTTCTGAATTATCGGCGGTGGAATGTTTGGCTTCTTCATTTGATAATACTAATTGGCTAGGTGCTACTTTTAAGTCATCAATAGCCGTGGTAATTTTTTGTTGAGACAGAATCTCGATATAGATAAATTTATTACAAGCCGCTCTCAAAGATTCAGGTGTTTTTCCTTCACCAAAACCATAAACCAGCTTACCTGCCTCACGGAAACGAATCGCAAGTCTAGTGAAATCACTATCGCTCGAAACAATACAAAAGCCATCAAGAGGTGCTTGATATAGCAGATCCATTGCATCAATAATCAATGCACTATCTGTAGCATTTTTCCCTTTTGTATTGGCATACTGCTGTATTGGTTGAATTGCATGTTTTGGCAGTATATCTTTCCAACGACCCAATTGAGTTTGTGTCCAATCGCCATAAATCCGTCTTACGCTGGCATCCCCAAACTTGGATATTTCTTCGAACAATTCATCAATGATATCAATAACCTTGAAAGTATTGTCTGCATCTATCAGTACCGCAAGTCTTGGGTTATTTTTATCAGTATTCAATGTGATAACTCCTGAAAGTTAATCAATCCATTTCACTAAATTTTCTGCTTTACCAACATAACTAGCAGGCGTCATTTCAAGTAGCAATTGCTTTGCTTCAGCTGGAATATTTAAACCTTTAATAAACGTATGCAAAGAGGCTTTATTAATACCGCCTTTACCGCGCGTGAGTTCTTTAAGTTGTTCGTATGGGTTTTCAATGCCATAACGGCGCATCACAGTTTGAATCGGCTCGGCTAAAACTTCCCAGCTATTATCTAGATCTTGTGCTAATTTTTCTGGATTCACTTCTAGTTTATTTAGGCCGCGTAAGCATGAGTCGTAACCAAGTAGTGTGTAGCCGAATGCTACGCCCATGTTGCGTAAAACGGTTGAGTCGGTAAGGTCACGTTGCCAACGCGAGATAGGTAGCTTTTCTGCCATGTGGCGTAATACCGCGTTGGCTAAACCTAAATTACCTTCTGAGTTTTCAAAATCAATCGGGTTGACTTTGTGCGGCATGGTAGAAGATCCGATTTCACCTGCTTTTACTTTTTGCTTGAAATAACCGACTGAAATATAACCCCAGATATCACGGTTAAGATCTATCAAGATAGTATTGATGCGAGCAAGTGTATCGTACAACTCAGCCATATAGTCATGTGGCTCAATTTGGATGGTCATTGGGTTGTAAGTCAAACCTAAAGACTCTACAAAGCTTTTAGCGAAGTTTTCCCAATCAAATGTTGGGTAAGCTGATAGGTGCGCGTTAAAGTTGCCTACAGCACCGTTAATTTTGCCTAATATTTCGTTATTAACCAGCTGTTTTTGTTGGCGCTGTAAACGGTACACCACATTGGCTAGTTCTTTACCCATGGTGGTTGGCGATGCTGTTTGACCATGTGTGCGTGACAGCATCGGTTGATCAGCAAGCTGATGTGATAATTCGGTCATACGTGCAATAAGGCTGGTCAAGAATGGCAATATGACTGCATCGCGTGCACTTTTTAACATCAAGCCGTGCGATAGATTATTAATGTCTTCAGAAGTACAGGCAAAGTGAATGAACTCACTGGCTTTTTTAATCTCATGATTGTGATCAAACTTTTCTTTAAGCCAATATTCAAGGGCTTTTACATCGTGATTGGTACGTGCTTCAATGGCCTTTACTTGTGAGGCATCAGCTTCGCTAAAATTGGTAATCGCCGCATCTAATTCCTGAATTGTATCCGCACTGAATGGTGTAATCTCTGCTAACTCTTTGGTGGCAGAAAGCGCTTTAAGCCATTCAACTTCTACCCATGCACGGTGTTTAATCAGTGCATATTCACTAAAGTAAGGTCGTAAGGAATCCAGTTTTGTTTGATAGCGACCATCGAGAGGGGACAGCGCGTTGAGGGTGGTAAGCGACATAAAAGCTCAAATAACGAATTAATAAAACGCTATTTTACCTTAAAAGATGGATTAGCATTAAGGCCTGATATATTCATATTGACCTTACTGACTGATTAGAATAAACTCCCAAATTGGGAGAAAAATAATGCGTGTGATTGCAAAAAGTTCGTTAGTTAAATTTTGGAATCAGCCAGAATATAAAGATGCACAAGGTGCTTTGCAAAGCTGGTATGACGAAGCTGTGAAAGCGAATTGGAAGATACCGCAAGAAATAAAGGCGCACTACAGAAGTGCGAGTATTTGTGGCAATAATCGTGTCGTATTTAATATTGCAGGCAATAAATATCGCCTAATAGTAGAAATGCAATATCAAGCAGGCATTGTATGGGTGAAGTTTATTGGCACCCATTTCCAGTATGACAAAATTAACGTGGAGAACGTCAATGAATATTAAACCAATTAGAAATGATGAAGATTTGCGCGAAGCATTCGGGCGTCTTGAGCTTGTATATCAAGCCCAAGAGGGTACAACTGAAGCTGACGAGATGGAAATTCTTGTAACACTTATTGAAGCTTTTGAGAATAAACATTACCCAATTAGCGCAGCAGATTCGATTGAAGCGATTAAATTTAGAATGGAGCAGCAAGGCCTTACTCAGAAAGACCTTGAGCCATATATTGGCTCTAGTGGACGCGTTTCTGAAGTATTGAGCCGTAAGCGCGGGCTTAGTTTGTCAATGGTAAAGCGGCTACATGAGGGTTTGCAAATTCCTTATGAAAGTCTTTTGTCTGCTACTTAGAATGGATTAACTATTTAAATAGAGCGAGCGAAAGGCGTGATCACCAGCACGTTTCATCGGTATGTAAAGCAGAGGGTGTATGCAGAAAATTGGGGAAGTGATTTGAGTGGGGAAGGATTGTTTGGTGAATAATTTAGATAAACGGTGTGCAAATAACAAACGATTTGCACACCCTACGCTTGCTTAGCCCCCAATGGCTAGTCCCACCCTTTTGATCAGATTCGTTAATGCATCTGCCATGGGAATCAATGCAGGAGTTTGTCCACCGTGTACTATGTTTTTTGTTTTTTCCCCATTGTGATCTACGGAGTTTCCTTCCCCCTCCTGATACCGAAATGAGAAATTCGGCCCATGTCCTGAACTAAGTATCGTGACCCAACTCGGCGGCACTTGTGGAATACTAAGATCTTTTTCCTTGTACGCCATATCCCAAAGAGCTATCAGATTATGTTGAACTTTGCGTACCCGAATCTCCTTCTTCTTTCCCTTATTCCACAAGAAAGCTTTAAGTACACACTCCAAAGTTTGCGCGGCAATTAATGCGCAGCTCCTTGTAGAAATATTCGGCGGCAAAGTGGAAAGTGCCTCAACCCCCTGCAAAAGATCGCGCGCAACAATCATGTAGCCATCCCCTTCAGTTGGCTGACCTATGGAGAAAGCTGGTAACTCGATATTTATGGAAATACTCACGGTTTTGTAACTCCTTAAGTCTCATGTTTGTCTGAAGTAAAAATCTGTCCCTTCGCTCCGTTTACAGTGGTTCTTGACATGTTAAGCACATCTCTTAAAAATAGAGTGATGTGACTACTTTATTGGCGCAAGATCATGAATTATTTGAAGACCAATGCAGGCTTTGAATTTACACTTAATCACAGTTCTTATAATCTCGCTTTTCACATTCTCTCGCCAGTTTTTGCGCTTCAGCTATTTGCGCGGGTTTCATCTTTTGAGCTACTACATCACGATTGTTTTTCGCATCCTCGCGACCTTTACTTGCGGCAAGGTTAAACCACATGTACGCACGAACGTAATTCTGTGTCACGCCTTTGAGATACATTATTCCAAGGTTAGATTGTGCTTCGGCAAGCCCCTGTGTAGCGGCTAGGCGATACCACTTCACGGCTTCCCGATAATCCTGTGCTACGCCTTCACCGTTGTCGTACATGACGCCAAGGTTATATTGTGCTTCGGCATATCCTTGTGTAGCAGCTAGGCGATACCACTTTACAGCTTCCTGATAGTTTTGTGTTACGCCTTGGCCTCTGTCGTACATGACGCCAAAGTTATATTGCGCTTCGGCATATCCTTGTGTAGCAGCTAGGCGGAACCACTTTACGGCTTCTTGATAGTTTTGTGTTACGCCTTGGCCTCTGTCGTACATGACGCCAAAGTTATATTGTGCTTCGGCAAGCCCCTGTGTAGCAGATAAGCGATACCACTTTGCGGCTTCTTGATGATCCTGTGTTATACCTTTGCCTTCGCGATACATGGTACCAAGGTTAAATTGTGCATATGCAAGTCCCTGTGTGGCAGCTTTTCTGTACCAGTCAACGGCCTGTTTGTAATCTTGCGGCACGCCTTGACCCTTAGCGTATCTGAGACCGAGATTATATTGTGCTTTGGCAAGCCCTTGTGTGGCGGCTAGGCGATACCATTTCACGGCTTCCTGATAATTTTGCGGCACGCCTTGGCCTTCGCGATACATCTGTCCAAGGTTATATTGTGCTTCGGCACCCCCCTTTTCAGCTATTGGGCGAAACAATTTGATGGCTTGTGAGTAGTTGCCTTTATTGTATGCGGCAACTCCATCCTCCAGCGCGTCTGCTTGAGCTAGACCACTGCATAGGGCTAGTGTCGCAACTAAACTAACAATCCATTTTTTCATCATTTTATTATCTCCCTGATAGCAATTGTCACTTCCTATTTGGCGCACGGGGTGAGGCCATCTTCACTATGTGCTTGCAACCCAATACCTGCCATAACCACCATTTTCCCCATCAACGGTAACGTTGCCCATTCAATTGATACCGTGCTTTGCGACTTGGCCTGGATCTAAAAAATCTAATTGGTTGGAATAAATTTCCCTGTCGTGGTATCAATAACACCATTTGGGCCTGCTGGAGCGTAGTGACGACCATCTCTCGTACCAGTGTATCCGCCATCCCCAGTCGGTACCAAAACTTCACCAGTTCGAGGGTTGATTGCCCCCGAGTTATTTCGAATGACGGTTGATGCCCCTCCAGAACAGCCATAAACATGACCACTTTCATTTTTCCAACAGGTTGAACCATCAGACATATTAATCAGTTCATCGGCAAGTGCCTGAGCGGAAAATGTCAAATTTAATCCAATAAACATCAAACAAAGTATGTTCTTCATGATGCTCTCCGTAATTTATAGCGTCGCGAGTCAATACCGTTGCATGTAATCCGACGCAGCATATTCACACAAACGGCTTGAATAAAACTTAGTTAAAAAACATAGACTTATTCTCAGTTTGTTTCAGTATAGACCCACAATCAGGCAGACTCAATAAAGGCATAGGTTTTGTGTATATCCAATACCTTCCATAACTTACTACGTATATATAAATAGCCATATCATTGAACCATTGGTAATAATTCGTAAGCACTGCTCCAGTCCCAGCCTTCATCGCTCAGCATGAGTCCAGCTTCAAAATAATCGATGAGAGATTGAGGTGGATTTACGGCCTTTAGTGCTACTACTAATTCACGCTTGTCATGGCGTGGGATTGCTTTATCCAGCTGGTTCAGCATTGCTAACAGTAGTGCGGCGGCAACTGTTTCTTCCTGCCATCCTTCGTTTCTAACCAGTGCATTCAGAACATCAAGCAACTCATTCGGCAATCCAACTCGAACATTTTTCAGATAGGCTTGATACCAGTTTTGGGCTTCAACAACTGTAATCACCGCCTTTGTCGGTGTCAGAGTTGGGGGGATGAATGTATCTTTAATAGATCTTAAGATGTAACCGATGACCGACTGTTTAGATGAGGCAGGATCATAGTCATCTGCCTGATTTCTCAAAAATAAAGGGATGTCATAATCGTCATCTGATGGTAGGCAAAAGCGTATATTCCCAGCACCACCATACCCAGCAGCGAGCGTCTGCGGCACTTGGGTAATCACTGGCAAGCTAGTGAGTTGAATTTCTGCGTCACGGACCTCGATGATGAGGTAGTTGGTGTATCGGCTGATAAGCTGATAATCCACTGCCAAAGCAGTCGCTTGATCTTCCAAATTCACGTCCATTTGCTCAATGCGGTGCGCGGCAGCGATACGGCCTAGTTCGTTAGATTTGGTTTCATGGGTGAGCAATGCTATCTTTTGTTGAATCTGGCTACCGTCATCCAGCATCAACAGCAAGCATGCTTCACCAACAGGTGGTTGGTCAAATCCTGCAAAAACATGCAGGGTGTCGCCTGAAAATACGGCACCAATAGACTCCGGAGACTGCCAACGCGGATCAATCGGCCATTGAATCCTGGCGCTGACCGCACGCGGTTGGAACATGCACCGGAATTGGCGGAAGATTGCTGCTGCCATGCCTTCGTTAGGAGATACCAATTCTGCCGCGCCGCCTGTATTCATTGCGATGCCACGAACAAAGCCTTCAGCAACGACACTGCCAACGCCGATGCTGAAAATACGGTGGCCAGAAGCTTTGGCTTCAAGCATGATATGCTCATGATTATTGATTTCGCCATCGGTAATCAGCAGGATGGAAGCCGGACAATCACTATCGTCCTTTAACTCGTATGCCAGTTGTAGTGCATTTCCCATTTCAGTACCGCCAAGATCTGCCTGCATCTCCTCGATTGCCTGGCGTGCTTGACGCAAGGTGCGCCCGGTTGCCAGTACGCACGTAGGAAAATATGCACGAGCCGTGCTACCGAAGCGCACGATGTTGAAAGTATCGGTCTCGCGCAAGTTATCCAGAATGCGCAGCAAGCCAGTTCGCACTTGTGCAATGGAGTCGCCAGCCATGGAGCCTGAGCAATCCACTACCACCTTGATGCAAGCACTGTCGATTTCCTTACCAGGAACCACTGGTGAGAAGCTAACCAGAGCAACATGCTGATCATTGTCAGGCACTTGTTGGCCAGTATCCTTGACGCCATCATGCAAGGCAAGATTCAGAATGAAATCACGGTCAAGCCAGGCTTCCTTGGTACCCAGCGTGATTTTGGCAATATCACCCTTGTGAGCGATGGTCACTGCATGGCTGGGGCACTCCAGTAAAGTACCTGACAACGGTTGTTCTATATCCAACGCTAAACTAAAGGGATAATCTGCCAGCAGGGAGTAAGTTGTGATTTGATGCGGCTGCCAGCCTGCCTCGGCAGGATCACCGTAACGTGGTGCAATGGTAGTTGGCAGGGTAATGCGCAACGAGCCTTGTTGCCAGTTCAGCAACTGGCTGAAGCGATAACGCAGTTCAGCGCGTTCGCCAGCCAGTAAATTACCTACATTGATGGTGCATATGCCGTTATCTGTGCGCTCCAACATGATGGCGCTGTTGCCGTCGGTAATCGCAGCTTCATAGCAATCTTCGGCTTGTTTCTTTGGCATCACCGTACCGGTCAGCTGTTTGTTTCCGAGCTTGACCGTCAGGTCCAGCAGCACGGCGCCATGGGGCAGAGGAAACGTGTAGACCGCCTCAACGTTGCGCTTGCCTGCATTAACAAATATCTGAGTGACTTCAAGTTCCAAGCACAAACCCTGCAAGCGTCCTTTGACTGCGACGGATTCAAGTACCTGCAAGTTGCTGACGGTCATTGTTGCTTCTCCTTGGTTATTGTTGAATAAGCGTCCATCACCTGGCGTAGAAATGCTCGTAATTCCTCTGGTGCAAGCCCGGCGCGTCCAGGCTCAATATGAATTTCTACACCATCCGCGACATGCAGGTGACTCCAGACCTCAACCATGCCTGGCCGTTTCGGCCGCGGCGGCACTGTATCTGCATCAGGCCCCGCGAGAAGCTCCCGGATTCGCTCTAGCGAAAGTCCTGCGGCCTGCCACTTCTTGATCGAGAGCAACTGATCCAGATGGGCTTTGTTGTATTTCGCGCCTTTTTTTTCACCTTGAGGGCGCGAAACTATCCCCTGCTGGATATAAAAACGTATGGTACGGGCTGGTAAGTCGGCTAGCGCGCACAACTCGTTGATGCTGAATTCTTGGTTCATGATTAAGTTTTAATTGACAGTTATAACAAACACTAGTACTGTTTATAAAAAATGTCAAATATTTATTTTATGGGAGCGAGCATTAATGCTGAAAGGTGTTTTGGTATAAGAATTGCCAAATTGCAAAATCCTGCTCTATTCAAGCACTACCCAATTGTTCTTGTGTACTGTAAGTAAATAGTGTGGGGCGAAAGCAAGTAGAGTAGAGCGGTTCTGATTGTGTTATGCCATTAACTTAGTGAAGTAACCCTCAGCCCCGCTGGGGTACCATAGGAGAGCGATAATGGGAATGCTGGGTATACTTAATCCATTTACATACGGGCGAAAATATAAGGCCGCTTGGAACGCTTTGATGGCGTCATATACGTTTATGCATCTAACTGAGGATCAGCAATACCTCGTACTCAGCAGAGTGCGTGTCATTCTTGAGGGTCAGCTGAATCAAACCATTGAGGATGTTTTGAAACATCACGGACGTATAGTTTTTCTAAACTTCATTGTCTATGGCCTTAGTGAGGAGGGTATTCCCCCAGCATTAGGTAGCATGGACTGGATTTGGATCAAGAACCCTTTTGTTGGGTGCATTGGTGTAGAAGATATACTAGAATTTCAGAAACAACACCTCGAACGAGAGTACGGTGTTCAGTTTGACCTCGACCTCTGATTGAGAGCAAAAATGCTCAAATTCATCATCGGGGTTGCTTTGCTCTGGGTAACATTTAAACTCGCTTATTATCTGCGGGCAATTACGCCCACCTATAACCGTCCAGAAGCATTTAGAAATGAAATTGCATTTGCACTCCTTAACTTGGTGGTTATTTGTACTTTCATTGGCGGAATTTGGCTAGTCATTGCTGGACTGTTCTGATTTCCTCCGAAGAAAACGAAATCACCGAATCACAATGTGGGTATATTAGCAAGCGTAGGGTGTGCAAAACGATTTATCTTGCACACCGTCAATGGTGACTTGCTAATAGGGTGTGCAAATAAAAGCCATTTGCACACCCTACCAATTAAGCTACTAGCATATCCACAAACACATTCACTGGCGTGGTTTCTAGCTTGGTTTGATTTAAACATAACGACAAAATATCCGCTTGTTTCTTAGCATCAAACCTACGAGCCAGATTCACCTGGAATTTTTTCACGAGTTCTGGGATGCCTTCGCCGCGGCGACGACGGTGACCAATCGGGTATTCCACCGCGATATTGTCTGAGGTGGTGCCATCTTTAAAGAACACTTGAATCGCGTTAGCAATTGAGCGTTTTTCTGGGTTGAGGTAGTCGGCTGAGTACTCGGCACGTTCTACACAGACCATTTTGCTGCGAATCGCATCAATACGCGGGTCTGTCGCTGTTTCATTTTCGTAGTCTTGTGCAGTTAAGTTACCTTTAAGCAAGCCAATTGCCGCCATGTATTGAATGCAATGGTCACGATCTGCAGGGTTATCCAGTGGGCCAGTTTTATCAATAATACGAATCGCTGACTCATGTGTTGTAATCACAATCTTATCGATTTGGGCGATTTGTTCTAAAGTTTGCAGTTCATTACCTACTTGTGCGTTCAATTGAATGGCGCATTCAACAGCCGTTTGTGCGTGGAATTCAGCAGGGAACGATATTTTGAACAATACTTGTTCCATTACATAAGAGCCGTAGTCGCGTTGAAATTTAAATTGATTGCCTTTAAAGAGCACATCGTAGAAGCCCCATGTTTTAGCAGTGAGCGCTGATGGATAGCCCATTTCACCTTGCATCGTCATCCAAGCTAATCGCACAGCACGGCTAGTTGCATCACCTGCTGCCCAAGATTTACGTGAACCAGTATTTGGGCTGTGGCGATACGTGCGTAGGCTTTGGCCATCTACAAATGCATTAGAAACCGCATTGATAATATCTTCTTTATTGCCGCTAAGTAGTTTAGTCACTACCGCTGTTGAAGCGATTTTGACTAAAATTACATGGTCTAAACCTACACGGTTAAAGCTGTTTTCAAGTGCTAATACACCTTGAATTTCATGTGCTTTAATCATGGCGGTGAGTACGTCTTTAACCGTTAATGCGGCTTTGCCTTCAGCGATATTTTTGCGTGAAATGTAATCAGCAACAGCCAAAATCCCGCCTAGATTGTCCGAAGGATGACCCCATTCAGCTGCTAACCAAGTATCGTTAAAGTCTAACCAACGAATCATCGCACCGATGTTGAAGGCAGCTAAAATCGGGTCTAGCTGATACGAAGTACCCGGTACTTTTGCGCCATTCGGTACTACCGTGCCAGCAATCACTGGGCCTAGTAATTTAGTGCATGCCGGGTAATCCAGTGCTTCAAAACCACAGCCTAATGTATCCATTAAACAGTTGCGGGCGGTATCAAATGCCTCATCAGATTTAATTTCAAAATCAGCGACATAATTTGCAATGTCTACAATGACTTGGTCGGGGGAGGGGCGTACGTTAGAGATGTGAGCAGACATTTAAAGATTCCTATAATTTATTTATTTGATGCGAAATTTTCTTTATTCGTCATTCCCGCGTACCAGTGCTTGGTATGTCCATCAAAACGGCTGCTAAAGCAGCTCTTTTTGATGTCAAAGGCGGGAATCTATTTTTGTTTTTAAAAGCCACTGGATTCCCGTCTTCACGGGAATGACGGTAGTGATTAGCGTTCGTTTAAAGCAACATATGGGCGATTATCAGGACCTGTATATTCCGCGTTTGGGCGAATGATTTTGTTATCGATGCGTTGTTCAATCACGTGGGCAACCCAGCCAGTAGTGCGGGAAATTACGAATATCGGCGTGAACATGCCAGTTGGAATGCCCATCATGTGATAGCTTGAGGCGCTGTACCAATCCAGGTTAGGGAACATTTTTTTCTCACGCCACATCACTTCTTCAATGCGTGAAGAAACTTCAAAAAGCGTCATGTTGCCGTTATCTTCACATAACTTGCGACTAACTTCTTTGATTGATTCATTTCTTGGATCGGCAATGGTGTATACAGGGTGACCAAAACCAATAATGATTTCTTTGCGTGCCATGCGTGCCAAAATATCGGCTTCGGCATCATCGGCATTTTTATAGCGTTCAATAATTTCCATCGCGGCTTCATTAGCACCGCCATGTTTTGCACCGCGTAGTGCGCCAATGGCGCCAGTCACACAGGAATACATGTCTGATAAGGTGCCGGCAATCACGCGTGCAGCAAAGGTGGATGCATTAAATTCATGCTCTGCATATAAAACGAGCGATGTATTCATGGCATCTATGTGTAATTGGCTTGGTGCTTTACCATGTAGCACATGTAAAAAGTGTGCGGCTATGCTGTTATCGTCGGTTTCTACATTGACTCGTTTGCCGTGATGGCTAAAGTGATACCAATACAACAAAATAGAGCCGAAACATGAAATAAGTCTATCGCCTAAATCTTGGGCCGCTTTTGTATTGCGGTCTGCTATTTCTGGTTCTAAAGTACCTAGCATCGAGCACGCCGTGCGCATCACGTCCATGGGGTGCGTGTTTTTAGGAATTTGTTCTAATACTGTTTTGAGTTCAACTGGTAAGGTGCGTAGCTGTTTAAGTTTTGCATGATAAGCGTTAAGCTGGGCTTGATTAGGTAACTCACCGTGAATTAAAAGGTATGCCACTTCCTCAAACGTAGCCTGTTTAGCGAGTTCAATAATATCGTAACCACGATAATGTAAATCGTTACCAGTGTGGCCTACGGTACAGATTGATGTAGAACCTGCGGAAACGCCAGCAAGGGCTACGCCTTTTTTCTTTTTAGGTTGTTCGGTTACCGTGTTCATAAGTTTCTCCCGTTTTTAAAGCTAAGCATCTAAATTTAAAAATTGTTCGTTCTATGGTTGCAACGTTTTATTGATTGAAGTTTCAATATTCATCATCGTCGGAATGACAGTGTTTACTTATTTTCTTGTTTAAACAAAGCATCTAACTTTTGTTCAAAGGCGTGGTAGCCCAAATGTTCATATAAGTCTGCCCGTGTCTGCATCAAATGCACCACATTTTTTTGTGTGCCTTCTTTGCGCATGGTTTCATATACAGTTAATGCCGCCTGATTCATGGCTCGGAAAGCTGAGAGTGGGTATAGCACCATACTCACATCCGCAGTACGCAATTCATCTACGGTAAACAACGGCGTGCTACCAAATTCGGTAATGTTGGCAAGCACAGGTACATTTACAGCCGCCGCAAACTGTTTATACATGCTCAATTCAGTAATCGCTTCAGGGAAAATCATGTCTGCACCTGCTTCAACACAAGCGCAGGCTCGGTCGATAGCCGATTGTAAGCCTTCAACCGCAAGCGCATCAGTACGCGCCATGATGACAAAATCATCATAGGGTTTTGCATCGACTGCTGCTTTTACGCGGTCGACCATTTCTTCTAAACTCACAATAGCTTTATTAGGACGGTGACCGCAACGTTTAGCGCTGACTTGATCTTCAATATGTACCGCTGCTGCACCAGCTTTCGCAATGCTTTTTACACTGCGTGCAATATTAAAAGCACCGCCCCAGCCTGTATCAATATCTACTAACAATGGCGTATCTACGGCATCTGTGATGCGACGTACATCAATCAATACGTCTTCCAGTGTTGAGATGCCTAAATCTGGCAATCCTAAAGAGCCAGCCGCTACACCGCCGCCGGATAAGTAGATGGCTTTAAAGCCACTTTGCGTGGCGAGCATTGCATGATATGCAGTCACTGCACCAATAATTTGTAGCGGTTTTTCTGCTAAAAGTGCGGCACGAAAACGTGCTCCCGCTGTAGTTGCCTGTGTCATATTCAATACTCAATAAATAAATTAAAAAAAGGCTTCAACGGCTTCAGCTGGAATCGCTACATTAGTCAGTTTGGCTTTTTGTAGAATTTCCCAGAAATAACGATAAGTTGCTCTGTCGTGCAGTTCACCTGCGTACTGGATTGGTCCCCAGTCGGCTTGTTGCGCTGCGAGCAAGATATTCGCACCATCTTGCACTTCATCAAAATTAGGTTTCATGGCATCGACAATTGCTTCAATTTGCGTGGGGTAGATGCTCCACATGCGCAAAAAGCCAAACTCATTGCGCGCACGGCTGGCATCTGAATAGGTAGTTTCGACATTTTTAAGATCTAGCGTCACGTTATGCGCAGGCACTACGCCATTAGCGATGGCTGCTGCCACTACCTCCGCTTTAGCACGCGCTAATAACTTATGTTCAAATTGACCAGGACTGCGCATGGCTGAAGCTGGAATCGCGCCGTGATGACCGCTGACAAAGTCCATCAAGCCAAAATCTAATACTTGAACCCACGGTAAAGCGGCGATTTCATGCACTGCTTTTAACGCGCCGTGTGTTTCAACCAAAATATGTACAGGAATTTTGCGGCTGATATTATTGGCTTTTGCAACTTTCTGAATGTAGGCAATCATCTCACTGGCTTGCACAAAATTCGTGCATTTAGGAATGGTGATATAGCTTAAGATTTGTCCTGCGCCACTGACCAAAATATCAATATCCTGTTTCCAGTTAGGGTGCGTGTAATCATGAATACGTGCGCCAGCCATTTTGTGTTTGTTGGCTTCGCTATTGAGTACGCGCACGATCATCTCAGCGTGTTCGCGTTCTTGACCAGCCATGGCGCCATCTTCACAGTCGCAGGTAATATCAAACACTGGACCTACTGTATCTTGCAGCGCTAATGCTTTCAGGATAAGTTTTTCACTGCCGGCAAAATGCTCGCAAGAAGGAATAATAGGAAATGATTTTTCACCACCAAACAATGCCTGGTTTGGATGAGTTAAGGATTGAGCCTGAGTCGTCATAATTACTTTCCTAAGTATTATTTAAATAGATTACTACTTAATCAATTGCCATTTAAGCGGCGCGTCGTGGCATAAGTACGGTGTAATCCAAATCTAGTACCACATTAGGGTGGTAGCTTGTTTTACCGTTATTGGTACCTTCGTTTACGATATGTGTACTTTCTAGTGAATCCGCTGGCATATTTTTCACACCTACCATGCGTAAACGGAGCGCAGCAATGTCGTCCCTTCCAGGAATCGCCCATTTGTCTAATATTTCAGTCCAAGTGTAGATAGTGTCATCACCAAAAGACGGATTGCAATGTGTACCGCCATTGATTGCCGCGATGGTTAATGCATTCTCTAAACCATCATAAGAAAGTGCGCGACATAAAGAAATAATATGACCGCCATACATCAGCCTGCGGCCAAAAGCGGTTTTTTTCATCATGACATCATCAAAATGCAAGCGTGCGTTATTTTGATAAAGTTTGGTCGCCAATGTATGGTCACTATCACTGATTGTCATGCCTGCAGGGTGATTAATTCGCTCACCAATTGCGTAGTCATCCCACAAATATTGACCGCCGGTCATAGAGATATCGAATTTTCTAGTATTTAGAAAATTAGGCACGCTTAACTCGTCAATTGATACATGGTCAGGCAGGTTGGGCACTACAGTTTCCGGTGCTGGAACAGATAAATCATTTTTATGCACCATCACCCAGCGCACCCATGAAAACACTGGTTGCAGTAATTGATTGATTGCCACCGAGTGCACATACACCACGCCAGATTTACCATTAGAGTTTTGTTTCAGGCCGATGACTGTAGAGCTGGTACTTAGCGTGTCGCCAATGTAAACAGGGTGTAAAAAATGCACATCGGCGTAGCCTAAATTAGCGATTGCATTGACAGATACATCGGGCACGGTTTTACCAAAGGCAATATTAAATGCCAATAAGTCATCAACTGGGCGGGTTCTGTAGCCCAGTGATTGTGCAACTGGCTCGGCAGAGTGTAATACTTGGCGCGCGCCCGTTAAGGCAATATGCAGCGCTACTTCACCTTCACCTATCGTGCGTGGCGTGGCGTGGTGAATCACCTGATTGAGACTGAAATCCTCAAAATAGTTGCCTGCATTAACTTTATTAGACTTTACTTGGTTGTTAAACATGACTTTCTTCCAATGTCTTAATCATGTCACTGAGTTTTAGTAAACGTTCAGCTGCTTTTACATGATGATGTTCTACTAGTTTGTCGTTGACCACTACGGTGCCTTGGCCTGCTTCATTGGCTGCTTTTAATGCAGCGATGATTTCACGTGCATTGACTACTTCAGACGCTTGCGGTGTATAAGCATCGTTGCTATAAGCTAATTGCGCTGGATGAACTAATGATTTCCCATCAAAGCCCATGTCACGACCTAATCGGCAAGCGTACTCAAAAGAATACATATTTTTAAAGTCGCTGGTAATACCATCTACCACTGCGCGGCCATAGGCACGTGCTGCCAAAATCACGAGTGATAGTGATGTCAAAATTGCTGAACGTTCGTGCGTAACCCGTGCATGCAACTGTGAAATAAGGTCAGAGGTTGCCATGACGATGCAAACAATGCGCTCAGATGCGCTGGCGATTTCTTTAGCATTCAAAACTGCAATTGGGCTTTCAATCATTACCATAATAGGCAAGTGACTGCCGCCGGCAGCATCTAACACAGAGATTGCAGCTAATACATCTTCACGTGACTCTATATTAGGAAATAAAACTGCATCTACCTTGGTATTCGCGATGGCCTTGATGTCATCTGCACCCCACTCTGAATCAAGATCATTGACCCGCACAACCACTTCACGCGAGCCATAACCGCCTTCATTCACGAATCGCACGACGTTATCGCGAGATTGAATTTTGCATTCAATCAGTATGGGGTCACCTAAATCCAGGATGACTGAATCTGCATGCAATGTGCGCGCACGCTCAAGGTAGTGCGTATTGCAACCCGGTACATAAAGCATAGAGCGTCGAGGGCGAAAATATTGATTCATTTCAGTACCTTATATTCTAGCGTTACTTTTTTTATTCTAGTAACAGTGCTTTTAAGCAATTAATAGAACAATTGCCTTGAGTGAAATAGGCTTAATTAAACTTTGTAATTAAGGTCTTGCATGACCCTAATTTTGACTCAAGTTTAAGTGGGCTGGTAATTTTTTATAATAATGACTTGATTATATAGAGTGAAATTAAAAACTGTCAACATATATCTTATGTCTTATATAAGATATAAAATAGTAGACTATTATAAATAGGCGTGATATAAATATGCTTAATGAAGTTTAACGTTAAAACATCTGTGGTTTGGCTCGTATTAAGTAGAGTTTTCACAGTAGATTTAACTTAACTTAAATAGGATAGAAAATTATGATAGATAAACATTACAACTCCCCAAGCTACAAACCACTTTATGACCAGATCAAGGTGTTGATTACGCAAAGTTTAATTGGTGGCGAGTGGCGTCCAAGTGAAATGATTCCAAGTGAAATTGAATTGGCTCATCGTTATAAGGTAAGCCAAGGAACGGTGCGCAAGGCGATTGATGCGCTGGCAACCGAGAATATTTTAATACGTCGCCAAGGTAAGGGTACGTTTGTGGCAACGCATAACGCTGAAGGGATTAAGTTGCGTTTTTTGAGGTTAACTTCCGCAGATGGTCAAAAAGAAGTGCTGCAGAATGAGTTCATTTCATGCGTTAAAAGTAAAGCTAATGCACACATTGGTCAGGTGTTGGATATTAAGGCGGGCGCCTCTACTATTGAAATCAAGCGCTTACTTTCGTTCTCTGGCAGACCGCTCATCTACGATCACATTATTGTGCCAGCTAGCCCATTCAAAGGTTTGAATGGTGCTCGTGTAGAAGAAAGTAACGGCTCTATGTACAGCATGTATGAGTCTGAGTTTGGTGTGCGCATGATACGTGCGGAAGAGCGCTTAAGAGCGGTCGCGGCAACAGGTGAAGTTGCAGAAGCGTTAGGTTTGAAGGCAAATGAGCCGTTGTTAAGTATTGAGCGTGTTTCATTTACTTATGGTGACAAACCTATGGAATGGCGTCATGGTTTCTGCGTAACAGATAATCATCATTATATGAACGAGTTGGAATAGTCTTTAATTGGTAATCAAGTGGTTGCGATAAAAATTGTTGTAGTAAAGAATTAAGCACATAGTGATTAGAAACTTTATAAAAAGGTAGTAAAAATAATGGACAATCTAAAAAAGCGCGCACTAGATTATCATGAGTTTCCAAAGCCGGGAAAACTGTCTGTTGAATCCTCAAAACCATGTGCGACACAAGAAGATCTGTCTTTAGCTTACACGCCAGGAGTAGCCGTACCGGTTCGGGAAATTAATCGTGACCCTGCGCTCGCGTATAGATACACCAATAAAGGTAATTTAGTTGCGGTGATAACTGACGGCACAGCGGTATTGGGGCTCGGAAACATGGGTGCATTAGCGAGTAAACCGGTCATGGAAGGTAAAGCTGTTTTATTCAAACACTTTGCTGGGATTGATGTGTTCGATATTGAAGTAAAGGCGCCCAGCATTGAAGCGTTTATTGAAACAGTAGTGAATATTGCACCTACTTTTGGTGGAATCAATCTTGAAGATATTGCTGCGCCGCATTGTTTTAGAATCGAAAAAGAACTGCGTGCCCGTTTAGATATTCCAGTGTTTCATGATGACCAGCATGGTACGGCAGTGATTGTGGCTGCTGCATTGACTAATGCCTTAGAGATACAAGGCAAAACTTTACCTACCGCAAAAATCGTCTTCTTAGGGGCAGGCGCTGCAGGGTGTTCATGCGCGCGTTTACTCAAGCTGATGGGTGCGACCAATATTACAATGGTTGATAAAACCGGCGTATTAGATACGTCGCGACCTGATTTGCATGACAATAATCGTAATTTGGCGGTAGCACCTAGTAACACTAAAACTTTGGCAGATGTTATGCCGGATGCAGACGTATTTATAGGAGTATCGGCAGCCAATGCCTTATCAGCTGAGCTAGTCAAACTAATGGCAGCTAAGCCTGTAGTGTTTGCTTTAGCGAATCCGGATCCTGAAATATTACCTAGCCTCGCGCATGCAGTTCGTGACGATATCGTAATGGCGACAGGCCGCTCTGATTTTCCTAATCAAGTGAATAATGCCCTGTGTTTTCCATACTTATTCCGTGGCGCGCTGGATGCTAAAGCCAAACAGATTACCGATGAGATGCAGATTGCCGCTGCGCGTGCATTAGCATCGCTTGCGCGTGAACCTGTGCCTGCGGATGTGCTGAAAGCTTACAACTTAACAAGCTTAAGTTTTGGCCGCGAATACATTATTCCTAAGCCATTTGATAAACGTTTGCTTGAACGGGTGTCTGGTGCAGTAGCTGATGCAGCAAGACTACAACAAAGTAATTCAAATTGATGAGCTGAACAGAGTATCAATGATGCAAGATAATGATTTTCAAAATAGGCAAAAAGCCCGAAGCAAAAGTAGGTATCAAAACAGGCCAAAAAACCTCAACCTATTTACGATCAGGTTGCCGATTAACGCCTTGGTTTCTATTTTGCACCGTGCAACTGGCTGCGTATTATTTTTAATCTTACCGTTGTTATTGTTGCTTTTGCAGTTGTCTTTAAGATCTGCAGAAAGTTATGCGACGGTAATCACCATATTACATTCACCCTTTATAAAGCTCATGCTTCTTGGGTTAGCATGGGCTTTTTTTCATCACTTTTTTGCGGGTGTCCGCCATCTGGCAATGGATGTGCATTGGATGACTACCCTCATGAAAGCGCGTTATACGAGCAAGGTGGTATTGGTATTAGGTGTGCTGGCTACCTTAGTTTTAGCCTATAAGTTATGGAGCTGGTAGGTAGTTATGATTATTGAACTACTTACCAAGCGTTATCCGGGCATGCGCGCTTGGCTAATGCAACGCCTTACGGCTTTGGTTATGGCTATTTACAGCGTAATGGCATTAACACGAATTTTAATGGTGCAACCTAGCAATTATGAATCTTGGCTAGCATTTTTCCAGCCATGGTGGTTTCGAGTCGCCAGCTGGTTGTTCTGGATATGTTTAACAATCCATGCGTGGCTAGGAATACGTGATGTGTTTAAAGACTATGTCCCGAACACTGACGTACGCAGTGTGTTGTTAAAAATATTAGTAGTGTTGCTTTGGGTTTATATGGCTTGGGCGACATGGTTATTTCTTTAGTTTGGATGTAATTAAAAGTAAGTTTAGCAAATTAGTTTTTTATTAAAGGTTTAATGGCATGGCATTATCAACGTTAACATTTGATGCTTTAGTAGTAGGCGGCGGTGGCGCAGGTCTGCGTGCTTCCTTGCAATTAGCGCAGTCTGGCTTAAAAGTCGCTGTCATTACTAAAGTATTCCCTACCCGCTCGCACACCGTTGCGGCGCAGGGTGGCATTGCTGCAGCATTAGGCAATGTAGCCGATGATAAATGGCTTTGGCATATGTACGACACCATTAAGGGTTCTGATTACTTGGGTGACCAAGATGCGATTGAGTTTATGTGTAAAAACGCCGCCGCCGCGATTTACGAGCTTGAGCATTTTGGTATGCCGTTTGACCGCTTAGATAATGGCAAGATTTTCCAACGTCCATTCGGTGGCATGACACAAAATTTTGGCGAAAAAGCCATCTCACGTACCTGTGCGGTAGCCGATAGAACGGGCCATGCCATGCTGCACACCTTGTATCAGCGCAACGTGCAATCAAACACACAGTTTTTCGTAGAGTGGTTGGCGTTAGATTTGTTAAAAGACAAAGATGGCGATGTATTAGGTGTGTTGGCCTTAGAAATTGAAACAGGTGAAGTGCATTGCATACGTGCTAAAGCCACGATGCTGGCTACAGGCGGCGCTGGGCGTATATTCAAAGCCAGTACCAATGCTTTCATCAATACTGGTGATGGCTTGGGTATGGCGGCGCGTGCAAATATTCCTTTGCAGGACATGGAGTTTTGGCAATTTCACCCAACCGGCGTACTTAATGCAGGTGTATTGATAACGGAAGGTGTACGCGGCGAAGGTGGCTATTTGGTAAATAGCGAGGGTGAACGTTTTATGGAGCGTTATGCACCTCATGCTAAAGATTTAGCCAGTCGCGATGTGGTGTCGCGTGCTATTGCAACTGAAGTAAAAGCTGGCCGTGGTGTCGGTAAAAATAAAGATGCAGTGTTTTTAAAATTAGACCATTTAGGTGAAAAGTTAATCAACGACAAGCTGCCAGGTATTCGTGAAATTGCTAAAACATTTGCCAATGTAGATGTCTTTAAAGACCCGATTCCTATCGTACCAACTGCGCATTACATGATGGGCGGTATTCCAACTAATCTGCAAGGTCAAGTAGTGGTGCCGAATGCCAATGGTGGCGAATCTATTGTGAATGGCTTATATGCCGTCGGTGAATGCGCCTGTGTGTCTGTGCACGGTGCAAATCGCTTAGGCTCAAACTCATTACTGGATTTAGTGGTGTTTGGTCGTGCTGCAGGCGACAAAATGGTTGAGGAAGTTAAAAAAGATAGTACGCATAAGCCATTACCGGCAGATGCTTGTGAAATAACACTGGCTAGGTTAAATCGTTTAGAGACGCAAACGCATGGTGAAACGGTTAAAGATGTAGGAGCAGACTTGCGGGCAACGATGCAAAACCATTGTGGTGTGTTTCGCTTCCCTGAGTTAATGCAAGCGGGTGTCGTAGAAATTGATAAAGTGGCTGAACGTGCAAAGAGCACCATGATTAAAGATAAAAGCCAAGTATTTAACACGGCAAGGGTAGAGGCGCTTGAGTTGGATAATCTGGTTGAAGTTGCTCTAGCAACTATGCACGCGGCAGAAGCACGCACTGAAAGTCGCGGTGCTCATGCGCGTGAAGATTTTATGGGCCGTGATGATAAAAACTGGCTGGCACATTCACTCTATTACCGTGAAGGTCATCGTTTGGCTTATAAGCCTGTGCGTTTAAAACCATTAACTGTTGAAAGCTTTGAACCTAAAGCGCGCGTTTATTAACTTTGCTTCAAGCTCAATTTAAGTAATCTAAATATATTAGAGATAACAGCCATGAAATTCTCAATTTACAGATTTAACCCAGATGTTGATAAAAAGCCATATATGCAAGATTACGATATTGCGCTGGAAGATAGCGACCAGATGTTGCTTGATGCGCTGTTACGCATAAAAGACTTGGACGATAGCCTGAGTTTGCGTAAATCATGTCGCGAAGGTGTATGTGGCTCTGACAGCATGAATATCAATGGTAAAAATGGCCTGGCTTGTATCACTAAACTGTCAGATTTAGATGAGCCAGTAGTGCTGCGCCCCATGCCAGGATTGCCTGTGATTCGTGATTTAGTGGTTGATATGACGCAGTTTTTTGAGCATTACAACTCAGTTAAACCCTATTTAATCAATAACGATACGCCGCCTGAAACTGAGCGTTTGCAATCACCAGAAGATAGAGCCAAGTTAGATGGCCTGTATGAATGTATTTTGTGTGGTGCATGTACGACTTCATGCCCCTCTTTCTGGTGGAATCCAGAAACATTTGTTGGCCCAGCAGGCCTGATGCAGGCTTACCGCTTTATGGCGGATAGCCGTGATCAGGCGATGGATGAGCGTTTAGAGAATTTAGAAGCACCAGACCGTTTGTATCGTTGTCATAACATTATGAATTGCGTGGATGTTTGCCCTAAAAAGCTTAATCCATCATTAGCGATTGCAAAAATTAAAGACTTAAAAATTGAACAAGCACGCGAGCATAAGAGCGTAGCTAAAAAGCACATTGAGATTAAGGTGTTATGACATTGAACGCTAACAGCATGACCGATGAAGAAGTAAGACGCCTCAGCTGGCGCTGCCGTCGTGGTTTGTTAGAGCTCGACATTGTATTGCAACATTTTTCGGAACATCACTTAGCTGGTCTAAGCTTACAAGAACTAGCGGTGTTTGATGGTTTATTAGATTTGCCAGATAACGAGTTTTTAGATGTTGTCACTGCTAGAAAAGCATTCACAAATGTTAAGAATACAGATGATGTGGTCATACAAAAAGTGTTAACTAAATTAAGAAACAATTCTATAGGTGAGACTTAAATGAATAACCCACACCAAGTTGTAAGTGATGTCAGCATGAATAATCATGGCCAAATCAAGTGCTATAGCAATAGTGGAATGTTGGGTGAGTGCTGGCCTGGTATTCAGTTATATTACCCACCGGTTAAGTATTCGCCTGCGCTTGGTATTTATGAAGACGTTGCACAAGCTGCGGCACGTATGAAAAAACATGCGCATAACACTAACGCGCATACACTGATTTTTGACCTTGAGGATGGTTGTCGTCAAAAAGAGATGAGCCGCGATTTGCTACGGCAAGAGCTGCCCTTACTCAAACATAAAAAAGACGTCACGATTGCCATCAGAGCTAACTCATTTCGTACAGAAGAGTATGAATTAGACATGAAGTTGGTGAGTGACTTGGGCGATTGTATTGATGTGGTGATGCTTGCTAAAGCTGGTGAAGCTTATGGTGCGGCCGAGGTGCGTGATTTATCGAGTTTTCTACTAGGCATCAATCCAAAAATTACCATACAGCCTATTATTGAGCACCCTAAGTCGCTCAAAATTGCACCAGAATTGATGCAATACAGCACGGTACAGCACGTAGTGTTTGGGATTCATGACTTTTCAAAAGCGATGGGTATACACATTACGCCTGAAAACTGGATTGAAGAACTACAGTTTTACATGAGTCAGCTGATGTTTGAGGCGCGTATTGCTGGTAAGGGTGTGATTGGCGGCGTAGAAACCTTGATCGGCGCCAATATCATGCCTGATAAATTTGTAGAGCCACACGATGTACGACGCTGGCTAGACTTACATGGCGATAATGAATCACGCATTGTGTATAAACACGCCTGCCAAGAAGCCGCAATGGGCTTAACAGGCAAACAGGTGATACATCCTGGCCATATTCATCTATGTAAAACCGCTTATACACCTTCACCCACTGAAGTGAATCAAAAAGTACGCATCTTAAAAGCTGCAATTGAGGCGGATGCTTTGCTTGGTGGCGCAATTAAGTTTGAAGGCGAAATGTTGGATCCACCGATGTTTGGTAAGGCACTGCAAACGTTGTTACGTGCCCATGCGTTACGTGCACTTAATTCAGAAGATATGGATTTTGCATTAGAAGTACTTGAGTTACTGCCAGCGCAAGTGATACGTCAAAACTGGCCATACGGTGTATTACTATGACTTTTCTTAGGGGTCTTGCCAATACTTTCTCTAGGAGTTTGCGAGGCATTAATCACTTTGTTGCTACTGTTAAGTTTTATTTGATTTCACATATTTTAAATGTTGCGTTCAGGGTCTTGCGTGCCGTATGCAAATATTTTAATTTTATTAAGGGCTTTAAATAATGTTCGAAAAATTTCCAGATTGGGAATGGAGCGTTCCAAAAAATTTCAACATTGGTGCTGCCTGCACAGATAAGCATCTAGGTACGCCTGTTGCCCAAGAAATCGCCATGATTGTGGAGAATGACGAATTAGGTACGTCGCAAATTACTTTTGAGCAGTTGGCAAAACGTACAGATCAATTCGCACAGTTGCTGAGAAACTTAGAAGTAGAAGTTGACGACAGGGTGCTGATTCGCTTACCCAATAGTTTGGATTATCCGACTGCATTTTTAGGCGCGATGAAACGTGGTGCGATTTCAGTACCGACTTCAACATTATTAACTGCTGAAGAGGTGGCTTATTTAGCACGGGACTCTGGTGCCGCAGTGCTAGTGACAGATAAAGCCGCTTGGCCATCGTTGCAAGATCATTTATTGGGTTTACCTAATTTAAAACATGTGTTTTTATCTGGTTTAGGTGAAGTTGCTGCCCACGACACACTTAATGTCCGCGATTTGGAAACAGCTTTGTCCGATATTGGCTACTGCCTGCCAGCCCATTTAACCGCTGCGGATGATCCCGCTTATTTAGTGTACACCTCTGGAACTACCGGTTATCCAAAGGGTGTACTGCATGCGCATCGTGCTTTAATAGGCCGTGAGCCAGCTTCAAAATACTGGTTTGACTTTGATTTTAATAAAACCAGTGATCATCATGTACAAGATCGTATCATGCATTCTGGCAAATTTAACTGGACCTATGTGTTAGGTTCAGGCCTTATGGATCCGCTATATTTAGGTAAAACGGTCATTGTGCATGAAGGTAAAAATGATGCTGATTTATGGACGCGTTTAATCGCTAAGCATGCAGCGACTATCTTCGTAGGCGTGCCAACTATTTACCGTCAAATCATACAAAAATCAAAAGCGACTAAGACTGATGTGCCAAGTTTGCGTCATTGCATGAGCGCGGGTGAACATTTGTCCGATGAAGTGCTGCAACAATGGCGTGAACGTTTTGGCGTAGATATTTATGAGGCAGTAGGGATGAGCGAGTTTTCATATTATTTAAGCCAAAGTAAATTTAGGCCGATTCGTGCAGGCTCCGCAGGCTTTCCGCAACCTGGTCACGCTATAGAGTTGTTAGATCCTGAGACTTTATTACCTGTAGCAACTGGCGAAGAAGGCATGATTAGTGTGCCTGATAGTGACCCTGGTTTATTCTTGCGTTACTGGAATCTAGATGATGAAACCGCAAAATATAAACATGATGGCTATTTTTTCACAGGTGATTACGCGAAATATGATGCTGATGGCTATATATGGTTTTTAGGCCGTAAAGATGACATTATCAAAAGCTTTGGTTACCGCGTATCTCCCTACGAAATTGAACGTGTATATAAGTCTCATCCTGCCGTAGCCGATTGTGCTGCCGTAGGCGAAGAGCTTGAAAAAGACAAGTTGTTAGTCGTGACATACGTGATTGTGCAGCCAAATTCTCTAGTGACTGCCGATGAGTTGTTAGCTTTCGGTAAAGAACATTTGGCGGCTTATAAATCACCTAAAACGGTGTACTTAACCAAAGATTTTCCACGCACCAAAAATGGTAAAATTTTGCGTAAAGACATCAATAATAAAATCGCTTACGCAAAGTCTGCTAGATAGAAAACCTGCAAGGTAAACATGACGACCATTAAACAAGAAGACTTTATTCAAAGCATCGCCGATGCATTGCAATACATTTCTTATTATCATCCTAAAGACTATATTCAGGCTTTAGGTCGTGCCTACGAGGCGGAGCAATCGCCAGCCGCTAAAGACGCAATTGCACAGATTCTAACTAACTCGCGTATGTGCGCAGAAGGTAAAAGACCTATCTGCCAAGACACTGGCATCGTTGTTGCTTTCGTAAAAATAGGGATGAATGTACGTTGGGAAGCTGATCTGGATACAGAACTACTAGATATAGATCAGATGGTAAATGAAGGCGTACACCGTGCATACTTATTGCCAGATAATAAACTGCGCGCTTCTATAGTAACTGACCCAGCTGGAAAGCGCGCCAATACTAAGGATAATACACCTGCTGTAGTGCATGTTTCATTGGTAGCGGGTGGTAAAGTTGAAGTGCAGATTGCTGCAAAAGGCGGAGGCTCCGAGAATAAAGCTAAACTTGCCATGCTCAACCCGAATGATTCAATTGTGGATTGGATTTTAGAAGTTGTGCCCAAAATGGGTGCAGGGTGGTGTCCGCCAGGCATGTTAGGTATCGGTATTGGTGGCAGTGCAGAAAAAGCGATGTTGCTGGCAAAAGAGTCATTGATGGCGCCGATTGATATGCATGAACTTAAGGCAAAAGGCGCCAAAAATGAAAAACTGTCCAGAATAGAAGAATTGCGCTTAGAGATTTTTGAAAAAGTGAATAATCTTGGTATAGGTGCACAAGGTTTGGGTGGCTTAGCTACGGTGTTGGATGTGAAGATTTTGGATTATCCAACCCATGCAGCGAGTTTGCCAGTGGCGATTATTCCCAATTGTGCAGCTACCCGGCATGTGTATTTTGAATTGGATGGCAGCGGCGTGGCTGTATTGGAAGTGCCAGATTTGGCTGATTGGCCAGATGTCCATTGGGCGCCTAGCGATGCAGCACTAAGAGTAAATTTAGACACCATCACTAAAGAAAGCATTAAAACTTGGCAGCCAGGACAAACCTTGTTGCTAAGTGGTAAGTTATTAACAGGGCGTGATGCTGCACATAAGCGTATCGCGACTATGTTAGCTAAAGGTGAAAAGTTGCCAGTAGATTTTACGAATAAATTCATTTATTACGTAGGCCCTGTGGATCCAGTGCGTGATGAAGCTGTTGGGCCAGCTGGGCCAACCACGGCGACGCGTATGGATGACTTTACTGAACTGATGTTAGGTCAAACAGGCTTGCTCGGTATGGTGGGTAAAGCTGAGCGCGGGGAAGATACAATTAACACGATTGCAAAATATCAATCTGTGTACTTAACCGCAGTAGGCGGTGCAGCGTATTTGGTCAGTAAGGCGATTAAAAAAGCTGAAGTCATCGCATTCGCAGATTTAGGTATGGAAGCGATTTACGAGTTTACCGTACAAGACATGCCAGTAACGGTGGCAGTAGATACAAAAGGTGTGTCAGTGCATACCACCGGGCCTGCGGAATGGAAAGAAAAGATAGCTAAGCACCAAACAATAGTAATACACAGTCAGTTATAAGTGCTTGCAAACTTAAGTAATTGTAGATTTAAAGTCGTGTGCCTTAAGTCACAGATTATTTGCACTATTTGTTTTAATGTCAGTCACAATACTTAAAGAGATTGTTGAGGATATTATTCATGAGCGCGCACAAACTGCTGAAGTTATTGTTACAGACGTTCAGTTTGATTTTATTGTTAATGGCCGCTAACGCTGCGAGTGCAGATGGTGTATTAGGCTACTTAACGGATAAAGATGGTAGGATTAAATATATAGGCCCTACGGTTGAAGATAACGTAGTCACCATGGATACCGATAAAAATGGCTTTGCAGATGTGTATGAAGTGCGTGCTTTTTTAGAGTTAAAACATGGCAAAGGCTATGAAAAAGACCTGCTAGATAAATTAGAAGCTTCTGCGAGCGGAAAAAGCTGCAGCACACCATTTGCCAAAGAGCTTTACGTAGATAAAAGTAATTCCGAAACAAATAAATAGACCGAGCAACTAGATTAAGCACAAAATGACCTAAACCTCATACGTTGAGTCGCGTGTGTTTTGCGCTGGTTGTATAATGATAACCAACCATTTTAATTAAAATATAAGACGCAAAATATCATGTTAAAAGCCTATCGTCAGCATGTTGCAGAACGCGCAACACAAAATCTTCCACCATTACCACTTTCAACAGAACAAGTAGCACAAGTAGTAGAGCTGCTAAAGAATCCGCCAGTAGGCGAAGCTGAAACACTGCTGGATCTAATTGCCAATCGCACTCCTGCAGGTGTAGATCAATCTGCCTATGTAAAAGCTGCATTTTTGTCAGATATTGCTAAGGGCACTGCAACTTCTCCGCTAATCAATGCGGAACATGCCGTAGCGTTACTCGCAACCATGCTTGGTGGTTATAACGTGCAAGCTTTAGTTGAGCTTTTAGATACACCTATGGCAGAAGCGGCGGTGGGTGCGCTTTCAAAAACTATTCTAATGTTCGATGCTTTTCACGATGTAGATGAAAAGATGAAGGCAGGTAATTTACACGCTAAAAAATTGATTGAATCTTGGGCAAATGCCGAGTGGTTTACCAATGCGCCAGTATTAGCTGAAGAAATAAAAATGGTGGTGCTTAAGGTTGATGGTGAAACTAATACTGACGACCTTAGCCCAGCACAAGATGCATGGAGCCGCCCAGATATTCCTTTGCATGCCAAAGCGATGCTGATTAACAAAATGCCTGAAGGCTTAGCGTTGATTGATACCCTCAAGCAAAAAGGTTTGCCACTTGCCTATGTAGGTGACGTTGTAGGTACGGGTTCATCACGTAAATCTGCGATTAACTCATTGCAATGGTTTATGGGTAACAACATCCCTAATATCCCAAACAAGCGTACTGGTGGCGTGATATTAGGTACGAAGATTGCGCCTATTTTCTTTAATACTGCTGAAGATTCTGGTGCGTTGCCGATTCAATGTGATGTATCGAAAATGCAAACGGGCGACATCATTACCATTGAGCCATATGCAGGTCGGGTGCTGAATGAACATGGCCATATCATCTCAATTTTTGATTTAGCGCCTCTGACTTTACCGGATGAAGTGCGCGCTGGTGGACGTATTGCATTGATTATTGGTCGTGGATTAACCACTAAAGCATGTGCAAGTTTAGGATTGCCGCCGCCAGCTATATTTATTACAGCAGTTGCCCCGAAAGATACAGGCAAGGGCTATACACTTGCGCAAAAAATGGTGGGCCGTGCATGCGGTCTGCCTGAAGGTACTGGTGTTCGCCCAGGTTCTTATTGTGAGCCAAAAGCAACGACCGTAGGTTCACAGGATACAACCGGCGGCATGACGCGTGATGAGCTTAAAGAGTTAGCCTGTTTAGGTTTTAGTGCAGACTTAGTGATGCAAAGCTTTTGTCACACAGCCGCTTATCCAAAACCGGTAGATATTAAACTACAACACAGTTTGCCTGAATTCATGAGTAGTCGCGGCGGTGTGAGTTTACGTCCAGGTGACGGTGTGATTCACTCATGGTTGAATCGTATGGTGTTGCCAGATACCGTGGGTACAGGCGGCGATTCACATACACGTTTCCCAATTGGCATTTCTTTCCCTGCGGGTTCTGGGTTAGTAGCGTTTGCTGCAGCTATGGGTGCGATGCCGCTTGATATGCCGGAGTCAGTATTAGTACGCTTTAAAGGTACTATGCAACCCGGCATTACCTTGCGTGACTTGGTTAACGCGATTCCTTATGCCGCCATTCAACGTGGCGAACTCACCGTTGGTAAGCAAGGCAAAAAGAACGTATTTAATGGCCGTATTCTAGAAATTGAAGGTTTACCAGATTTAAAAGTAGAGCAGGCTTTTGAATTTGCTGATGCCTCAGCAGAGCGTTCCGCCAATGGTTGTACGGTTAAACTAAACAAAGAACCAGTGATTGAGTTCTTAAGCTCAAATATCGTGCTTTTACAAAACATGATTGATAATGGTTATGAAGATGCACGTTCATTACAACGCCGTATTGATAGCATGAAAGCATGGCTGGCAAAACCTGAGTTACTAGAACCAGACGCAAACGCTGAATATGCGTACACGCTTGAAATTGATTTGAATGAAATTAAAGAGCCGCTAGTGGCTTGCCCAAATGACCCTGATGACATCAAACCGTTATCAGCAGTAGTGGGTGACAAGATTGATGAAGTATTCATTGGCAGTTGCATGACGAATATTGGACATTACCGCGCTGCAGCAAAAGTGCTTGAAGGGTCTGGCAGTATCCCAACGCGTTTATGGATTGCACCACCAACACGTATGGATGAAAATCAGCTGCGTGATGAAGGCGTGTATTCAGTATTTGGTGTTGCCGGTGCGCGTACAGAAATACCGGGTTGTTCATTGTGTATGGGTAATCAGGCACGGGTTGCAGATAAAGCGACCGTATTTTCTACCAGTACACGAAACTTTGACAACCGTATGGGCCGTGACGCCCGCGTTTATTTAGGTTCAGCCGAGTTGGCGGCAGTATGCGCTAAATTAGGCTACATGCCGACACATGCGGAATATATGGAAACGGTGGGTAATAAACTACAAAACACGGCTGAAATCTATAAGTATTTGAATTTTGATCAAATGCCAGATTATTCTGAAAGCATGGCAAAAGCGAAAAAAATCATTCCTATCGCTGAAGTGGTATAAGCTGTAAAGTAATTGTTTTATGTAAAAGTTTTAATATTTGAAAATTGCGATAGTTAAAAAGTATTTCCCTGCACTGGCATTCTTTGCGGGGTTCATATGGGATGCGTTAAC
>JANOHT010000070.1:0-2322 GCA_031406605.1 Methylotenera sp.
TTCAAAACAACACTTCGCCTCCCCGTCATTCTCGCGTAGGCGGGAATCCATTGTGGGGTTTCGCGCACTTCAAAGTTATTCGCTTATTTAAAAATACAAAGTCAAAATGGATTCCCGCCTACGCGGGAATGACGGAGGTGGATTGTGAGTGAATGGCAGGAAGTTAAACTAGGCACGCTTGTTGAAAGTGTGTCTGAAACATTTAAATTCAATGATAGGCCTGTCGTCTTTCTAAATACATCAGATATTCTTGCCGATAAATTCTTGCATGCCGACCTATCTGAGCCAAAAACATTACCTGGACAAGCAAAAAAAAGAATTAAAAAAGGCGACTTACTGTTTAGTGAGATTCGTCCTGCCAATAAAAGATATGCATTAGTTAACTTTGATGCCGATGATTATGTCGTTTCAACAAAGCTAATGGTATTGCGCTCTAAAGGTAATATTGACCCAACTTACCTGAAATTATTCCTAACTTCTGAGGAAACGCTAGATTATTTGCAAATGATTGCTGAGGATAGATCGGGTACGTTTCCGCAGATAACTTTTGACATACTAGACCAGATGGACTTGATGGTTCCTCCATTGCCAGAACAAAAAGCCATCGCCTCAGTCCTCAGCAGTTTGGATGACAAAATCAACCTGCTCCACCGCCAAAACACCACCCTAGAACGCATGGCCGAAACGCTGTTTAGACAGTGGTTTGTAGAAGAAGCGCAAGAGGATTGGGAGGAAAAGCCGCTAAGTAGTATTGCTAACTTCTTGAATGGTCTTGCTTGCCAAAAATTCCCGCCAACTGATTCAATCAGTAAACTACCAGTGCTTAAAATTAAAGAGCTAAGCAGTGGTATTTCTGAAAACTCTGATTGGGCAACCTCAAACGTAAAACCAGAATATATCGTTGAAAATGGCGATGTAATTTTTGCTTGGTCAGCATCGTTGATGGTAATGGTTTGGAACGGTGAAAAGTGTGTGCTTAATCAGCATTTATTCAAAGTCTCATCGCAAGACTTTCCAAAATGGTTTTACTTGCACTGGTGCAAATATCACTTAGACGAGTTCATTTCAATTTCATCAAGCCACGCAACCACGATGGGGCACATTAAGCGTGGCGATCTAGACACGGCTATAGTTAAAGTGCCAAAACCTGAAGAGCTGGCGCTAATGACGGAACAGATGACCCCTTTGCTTGCGAAGCAAATTATCAATGCAAAACAAATCAAAACCCTAGAAAAACTTCGCGACAACTTGCTTCCCAAGCTGATGAGCGGTGAGGTGCGGGTGCTTGTAGGGGCGGATTGCATCCGCCCAGCCCAGCAACAAGGGCGCATGCAATGCGCCCCTACAGATAATGCGTGATCATCCATTACACCATCGAAAATCTATCCGCCTGCGTGGGTATGATTATTCGCAGGCGGGTTTGTATTTCATCACCATTTGCGCACATGAGCGGTTACCGTTATTTGGTGAAGTTATTGATGCGAAAATGCGATTAAATGATGCGGGACAAATTGCTTACGACGAATGGGGAAAAACGGCAAAAATGCGTGATGCTATTCAATTGCATGCGTTTGTGGTGATGCCAAATCACACACATGGGATTGTCGAAATTAAGCATAGGGACGCATTGCAGGCGTCTGGTGCGCTGGGCGTGGATGATGGGCGCGTGCAACGCGCCTCTACGGTTGGTGATGTTTTACGTGGTTATAAATCAGCCGTTACTAAACGCATCAATCAACTGCATAACATCACCACTGGTAATCGTATTTGGCAACGCAACTACCACGAACACATTATTCGCAATGAAGAGGCCTACTTGAAAATTGCGGACTATATTCAAACCAATCCGCAGCGATGGGGAGATGATGTTTACTATGTGTAATATACGTAAGAGCAAAAAATATTTTGCTCTTACAGTCTAGGTAAAACGTATGAACAAACATTCGGAAATGCTGATTTATCAAAGTGACGACGGCCGCATTCGCCTTGAAACTCGCCTAGAAAATGAAACCCTGTGGATGACGCAAAGCCAGATGGCGGAGTTGTTTCAAACTACGGTGGCTAATATCAATATTCATATTAAAAATATATTGGATGAAGGCGAGTTGCTTGAGGTGGCAACTATTAAGGATTTCTTAATAGTTCGTTTAGAAGGTCAGCGTGAAGTGCAACGTAATATCACACATTACAACTTGGATATGGTGATTTCGGTAGGGTATCGCGTTAAAAGCGTAATAGCTACCCGCTTTAGAATCTGGGCTACGCAGCAGTTAAAAGAGTTCATCATTAAAGGCTTTGTGATGGATGATGTACGCTTAAAAA
>JANOHT010000084.1:0-44202 GCA_031406605.1 Methylotenera sp.
CGTGAGACTGAGTTCCAATAATCTCTATCTGTCAGGTTCATCACATTGGCGCGTAAAGTCACGGCTTTACCAGAAACTTGCGTGACATAACGTGCGCCAGCATCTAGCTGAGTCCAGCCTGGGATGCTCTGCGTATTGCCAACATCTGCTTGGGCCTCACTAAATGTTGTTACACGACCAGTGAGTGTTAAACCTGGGATTGCGAAAATATCATATTCACCATTTAGTACAATACTCACCATAGGCACGCCTACTGCATCTTTACCATCATTAATACCATTTCGCGTTTTAGTTTGTTCGGCATCAATCAAAGTAATTCCAGCTAACAAACGCACACCACTCAGTGGTTCACCAAAAGTAGATAGCTCCAGTCCACGGTTGCGTTGCTCACCATCCGCCACAAAACGTCCAGCTGCAGTGGTAAATGTACTTGGCTGACTAATTTGGAATACAGCAGCGGTGAGGCCAAATGTACCCGCATTATATTTAACTCCAGCCTCGTACTGCTTGCTAACAAACGGCGATAAATGCTCGCCCGGATTAGTTGCAGTATTAGGCGCTGTTGCCCCCTGCGATAGACCTTGACTATAGTTACCATACACTGAGTAGTGACCCAATTTGACTAACACAGCACCTGTAGGCGTGACTTTGCTTTTATCGTAGGCACCCGTTTTCTTACCTGCACTAAAAATGCCGCTATACAGCTGTTGGTCGCGTGCACCTAGCGTAATTAATAGATTATCTTCTAGAAAACCAAAAGTATTGATCAAACCTATACTACTTAATTGTAAATCGCCATTTTGTGGGATAACGCCATAGTTGACGGTAGGTTTGGGCAGATTCGGGCTATTGTAAATATTGCCTGTATACACCCCTGTTGCATGCACTGTCGCGCCCCTAGATGTACGATCAAAATCACTATAGGAAAGCGCATAGCTATTGCTAATACTGCCTAGCATCATGCGACCGCGTAAACCTAGCTCATAGGTTTCAACATCGTAATCGCCTTTAAACCCGCCTACACGTGCAGTAAAGTCACCAGCACTATTAATAAAGCGGCGTCCTTGTGTGCCTGCATAAAAATACTCTTCCTGCCCTTTTGCTTGCCCATAAGTTGCATAGGTACTGACCTCTGGGCTGAATTCATATTCTGCTTTTGCTATCCAATTATTTGAATTACCTTTGAAAAACTCCCAATCATTGACAAAGTTTTTGTCGTTTTCTGGTGCGCGAGGCAGTGCGAAGCCTTGGTTGTAGGCAATATTGGCTGAGTAAGCTTTCGTTAGCCGGTCTTGACTGATCATATCCAAACTAGCGCTGAGCTTTTCGCCACGATAATCCACTGCCAGCGCACCGTTATACATACGATCTTCCTGGTTACTAATCGGTGTGTCACCGTCGCGTGCGAGTACATTTAAGCGTACGCCCCAAGCATTGTCTTCACCAAAGCGACGGCCAAAATCTAAATGCCCGCCAAATTGACTATCTGAAATATAACTACCAGTGAAGCGATTAAGCGGCTTGTCGTCTGCTCGTTTGGTAACCAAATTAATGTTACCGCCCGTGACCCCAAATGGGCTGCTACCATTGAGCATGGAGGCTGGGCCTTTTAATACATCGACACGCTCATAGAACTCTGGTGCAATTCGCCTTTGTTCGGTCAAGCCATATAAACCATTAATCCCCACCTGACTCACAAATAATGGAAAACCACGAATCATATAAGTCTCGCTATCTCCATATTCCGCCATCGCGCTGCGTACGGATGGATCCACCGCAATAATATCCGCCACGCGCCGTGCTTGCTGATTCAGTGCAAACTCTTCAGTAAAGCTTTGCGTACTGAATGGCGTTTCAAATATATCGACATTGCCTAAAATACCCATGCGGCTGGCCTTGGCTACTTGCCCGCCTGCAAAAGGTTTAGGCAAATCACTAGGGGAGGATTCTTTTGCGCTTTTGACGACCACTTCCTCCAAGACCTCGTTATTGTGAGATTGCGGAGCAGGTTGAATTACAACCGCACCATCACGTGTAACAGACACGAGCTCAGTGCCTTTGAGCAATTTGTCTAGCGCCTCTTGTTGTGATAGTTCGCCTTTTATAGCTGGTACATTTCGACCTTTTACTATTGCAGGATCAAACGTTAAGGTAATACCAGACTGTTTTGCAAAGGTATTTAATGCATCCTCTAGATTCCCTGCTGGCACATTGTACTTAATCTGGTTAGTTTCAGTTGCATATGCAGCGCCAGAATGAGTAAGCGTAGTGAACACAAAACCACCACTTAAAAATAAGGCATGAACAACGATTGCAATCTTATTCCGAGGAGAAAATTTGAATGGTAATTCAGATATTTGGCCATGTTCATTGGCAATTATCTGGCGATTGTTGTTGCAAAGCATAGGTAAAAATCCCTTTTGAAATTGTGAGATAAATATCCGTATGCCGAACAATGATGGAAAAACCCGCAGTTTTTCTGGTATTTTTTTACTCAGCCTTGTTTAAATAGCATACCAACGCTATTTTTTGCTGATGAAGATAATTGCATCTTGCTTGTTTATACGCACAGGCAACGTTCTGGCAATCGCCGTAAGTGCATGCTCAACAGGGTCTTGCCGGTTTAACTGGAATACGCCAGAGACAGTAAGATTGCCTGCGTCTGGCTTACATACTAATGGCAGATCCTGATAGCGTGATAACTCAACGACGAATTCATCTAGCCGCATCTGCTTAGCCACCAACACGCCATCTATCCAAGCTATGGGGTCCATGCTCAAAGTATGGTCAGAAGTGCTGTTTTTTATGGGAGTTGAAACCGCATCTTGCATGGTATAGGTTTCATTTGCATATGCCCGAACTGGCGCATCACGGCCAATATGCATGGCAACGATACCTTGCACCACGTGCAACTTGGTGCTGGATGCCTGTTGATTGACGGAAAAGCGAGTGCCGATTGCCTTCAACTCGGCCTGCCCAGTCTTCACCCAGAACGCACGGCGCCCTGTGATGGAATCGCTGTCTTTGCCGGTTTCTATATAGATTTCACCGCTGTGCAGCACAATTTCGCGCTTCAGTAACGAGAACTTCACGTCAACTTTAGAATTGGTGTTCAGCATCAGCCGCGTGCCGTCCGCCAACACTACGTTATCCCGTTTACCAACGCTGGTAGCGTAATGGACTTCTTGCTGCCACGGCGCATACTGATTTGCGAGCAGTGCAGTACCAATGATGTTGATAGCCGCCAAACTAAGCAACTTCAGCGCACTGCGACGAGCGGAGAGTTTACTTCTTTGTTTGTCTGCTAGTGTTAGTGTCTCGGTGACGATTAGCTTGGACTCTGCTGGTATTACGGCTAAGCTTTGTTCCATAGTATGCAACTTTTGCCAAGCGGCTTCATGCATGGGATTCTGCGAACGCCAGTTTAGGAAGAGTTGCATATCATCAGCACTGGCCATACCAGAGTTTAATTTGACTGACCAAGCAATTAGCTCATCGTACACAGCTTGCGAAATACCTGTGCCATCAGAGCATGTGGAGTTATTAGCAGAAAGAGGGCCGGAAGTGTTCAAGGCAAAGGCAGTCTAGTTGTATGAAAGGAGATAGCTCACAGCATGTCGCTGTACGCACTCAGCGCAAAGCGTGAAGGCTGATGGTGACCAGTATGCAGCAAGTTAGTGACTTTTCGCAAGTAAGTGACGAAGCGCATCGGCCATATGACTTTCGACTGTACGCAATGAAATGTCCAATTTGACGGCAATTTCGGGATGAGTCATGCCCTCCAACCTCGAAAGCAAGAATACATTGCGCACATTGGGTTTCAATTCGCTAAAAAACCTGTCGACATGAATTAAGGTTTCGATAAAGACTAACTGGTCTTCAGGTGACGGAATTAGTCGATGCGGTAAATGTGCAATAGCTTGGAGGTAGGCCTGTTCCAGATCTTTTCTCCGAATGTGATCTACCATTAAACCATGGGCAATGGTGCTTAAAAAGGCCCGAGGCTCATTTACTTGGGCAAGACTGATTGATTTATCAATAACGCGCAGAAAAGTGTCCTGTGCTATGTCATTGGCATTGTTTATGCAACCTAGGCGTCGCTTTAACCAACTGACTAGCCAGCCATGATGTGAGATATATAGCGCATGAACTTCTTGCTGAAGAGATATATCCACAGCTGACAAGGAGCGACCAAACATAAACTCTAACGATTATAATGATAATGATTCTCATTATATACTGTGTACATACGACTTACAACTTAACCAGAACAAGCTTAACTAACGGTTTTAATTCTTAGGATGACTGCCTGCATTGGGTTGTGAGTTCAACTGATCGATGCAACACGTTATTCTCATTAAAAAAGGATGAGGTGTTAAAAATTAAAAACAGAACTCGAATTTATTAGTACAAACTTATAGTCATTTCTTAGCTAGGCTTATCGTCCATCTGACGGCCATGAACTAGAGTATAGTCAGCAATCGCTAATTGTTGATTCTCTGTGGAGTAGCGTTGATGCTCTGTCGACATACGCAAATATTGTGCGACGGGCATATCAATGTCATTTGTATTTTCAACATGGACTATGTCAGTTGTGACGATCACCATGAAACCATAAGCAAGCAAAAATATTGCCCATGGTTTCATGTGCAGATGAACATTCGATGACAACTTGAATAAACCCCGATGAAATAAGAAACAGTTTTATGCTTCCAACTTTAAGTATTAGTCATATTTATGATTCATACTTTTTTATTTGAAAATTAAAAAGCTCGAATATGTAATCAATTAGTACAAACTTATGGTTATTTTTTAGCCGAAGTTATAGTTCCTCTGACAATTGCAAGCATAACCTTGTCCAAAAAGCAGTTTTATGCTTCCAACATTATGGTTTGAAATAAAATGTAGATATCACAATTAAGAATTTCAGATGAGGCTAGGGATGAAATTCTAAGTAGAATTTGAGCAACATACATGCTGTAAAGCCAGCGACACCAGTAACAAGAGCTTTCAATTAATCACTCCCGAATAGATCGCGGGTATATACTTTTGCAGACACATCACTCAACTCATCTAACATACGATTGGCTACAATCACTGTAGATGCTTGCTTGAAGTGAGCAAGATCTTTAATTACTCTCGAATTAAAAAAATACTCCTCACTCAATACAGGTTCGTAAATTATGACCTCTATTCCTTTGGCCTTAATACGCTTCATAATGCCTTGAATACTGGATGCTCTAAAATTATCAGATCCAGATTTCATGATAAGACGGTATATTCCTACAACTTTTGGGTTGTGACTTATTATCTCATTAGCGATGAAATCCTTACGCGTAGTGTTTGCATCTACTATCGCACGAATAAGATTCTGAGGTACTTCTTTATAATTTGCCAGTAGTTGCTTGGTGTCTTTAGGAAGGCAATATCCACCATAGCCAAATGATGGGTTGTTGTAATGGTTACCAATACGCGAATCAAGGCAGACTCCTTCGATAATTTCTCGCGTGTTTAGCCCGTGTGCTAAAGCATAACTATCTAACTCATTAAAAAAAGCAACTCGCATAGCTAGAAAAGTATTTGCAAATAGTTTAATAGCTTCCGCTTCAGAGCTATTTGTTAAAAGCACGTCAACATCTGGCTTGAGAGAAGCATCCCTGAGCATATGCGCAAATACTTTAGCCCGATCAGAGATCTCACCTACTACAATTCGCGAAGGGTAAAGATTATCAAATAGCGCTTTTCCTTCGCGCAAAAACTCTGGGGAAAAAAAGATATTTTCAACGTTTAGTGTTGTTTTAATTTTTGCAGTATAACCAACAGGGACAGTTGATTTGATAATGATTACAGCTTGTGGGTTAAGTGTTACTACATCACGAATTATAGATTCGACAGAGTTTGTATTGAACGTGTTGGTTTCAGGATCATAGTCCGTTGGGGTGGCAATAATTACAAAGTCAGCAAAGTTATAAGTGTCTTCTTTATCCAAGGTGGCACGAAAATTTAGAGGCTTATTCTTTAAATAAAACTCAATCTCTGCATCAATAATTGGCGACTCTTTGTTGTTGAGCATATCGACTCGTTCTTGAACAATATCTAACGCAACAACCTCATGGTTTTGCGCAATAAGAACCGATAATGACAATCCAACATACCCAGTTCCAACAACTGCAACTTTCATGCACTACCCTCCATTATTTCAATTATTTTTTAGTGCTTAATTTCATCAGTTTTCAATTAAATGTTTTACTTTCTGTTTAATTGCAATTGTTACGGCCTCACTATCAATCAAATTTATATCACTGTCATATTCTTGTATCCATGATGCTTTACTTCCCCAAGGTCGATAGCGGTTAGGCTCCCCAACACCAAACACAGTGAATGTTGGCGTATCAACGGCACTTGCTAAATGACCTAAGCCAGAGTCATTGCCGACAAATAAATCTGCTCGTTCTAAAAGTGCGGTAGTTTCTAATAAATCAAAACGGCCACAGGCATTAATCACAGGTAATTTGTATTCCATAATGAATTTGTCAGCTAAAACGGCGTCCTGCTGATTACCTAATAACAAAATCACGTCAAAATGCGTTGAAAGAGAATAGGCTAAAGATACAAAAGCATGCGTTGGCCATATTTTTCCTTTAAAGTTAGCACCTAATCCTAATGCCAAAATACGTTTAGCCTGATATACGGATAAAAAATTATTAGCGGCTTGCCTTTCACAATTTGATAACCAAATTTTAGGGTTTGGGATTATTTGGTGAGTCTTATTTTTTAATGCTGCAAAGTGCTTTTCAACGCTATGCATGTGCAATGTAGACTGATTAGAGAGCTTGCGGAATTTAATACGTGCTTTAATTAAAAAAAGTAAGCCATCAGACCGTAAATCAACCGCCAGATCATAATCTTGTTTTCTGAGTTCAGCTAAAAGCTGCAATACTCCTCGCCATCCCTTGGTTTTTTCTTTTCTGTAGAGCTTGTCCAAATAGGGGCAATGCTTAAACAAAATTTCCGACCTACTATCGCCCACAATATCAATGAGTGCCTCAGGATATTGTTGATGAAGTGCCTCAAGCGTGGGAGTGGTGAGAACTACATCGCCAATGTTAGATAAGGTAACAAACAGTATCTTTTTGACTGAATGTTGATGAGTACTCCATTTAGGTTTCTTGAAAAAAAGCATAAATTTTGGATTACGTTATAACTTTTCTAACTCAGTGCCTGTTGTTTATATCTATCGTAGTTCCACAGATACTGAAGAGGGAGTTTTCTAATTTGCAATTCGAGTACGTTGTTTAATTTTTCTGGTGTAGCGATGTCTGTAGTATCAAGTTGCTGAAGGTGAATCACAAAACCTTTGCTATTCTGTAACCGCTCTCCTACGGCCATTATGATTGTTGCCTTGGTTTTCATTGCTAATTTACTTAGTAGTACCATGGTGTAAGCAGGACGCCCAAAAAAATTAACATGTTCTCCCTGGCCTTTGCTCGCAATTTGGTCTGGAAGTATACCGATGGCTTCACCATTCTTGAGTGCCTGAAATAGCTGTTTAACCCCAGTAGTGTTGGTTTCGGCTAATTTTATATATCCTTTAGAACGGCCCTGTAGCATGAAATTAAATAGCCATTTTTTTCTAGGGCGGCGATAAAGAATGGTTAACGGATGCTGTGATCCATAGTAAATCGAAGTCATTTCGTAGGAACCTAGATGAGGCGTTAAAAAAATAATGCCTTTATTCCTTGCCAGTGCAGCATCAATTAACTCTTGCCCATTCACTTTTACAATCCATTTTAGTAGTCTGCTTTGAGGGCTAGCCCAAATAGCAAAACTCTCCATCATTGTTTTCCCAGTCTCCGACACATTTAGTTTAACGGCTTCATTAAGATTTGATTGTGTCTTATAAATATTCGTACCTGTCAAATTATGAATAAGTGTTTTTTTGATACTCGGTTTGAGCGCATGAAAAACTTGACCAATAATGACGCCTAAAAAATGAACAACTTTTAGAGGTAAATATGCAAAGACTTTAGTGAGTAAGAATAATAAAAAGCGATACATTAGAATGTTCAGATTGTTGGACTAAATTTTAGTTAGTAGGTTGTTTTAATTGAATTTATAAAGTTTTATATTTCTTAGCGTACGAAAATTATCCCATTAGTTTGTTACAAGCATGTTGTTATCACATAGAAATCATGCCCTCTATTGAAAATAGAATATAAATGTCATGAGTATGTCATGGGATTATTTCAAAATTGTCACGAATTAGTCATTAAAACGCTCAGGCCTCAGCTAAAGGAAAATCAGTGGTGGTTTCTCAAACTAGAGCATTATCAAGCGCGGTCATTTTTACAAAAATTGAACAGATAATTCCTTGGTTGTTGCCAATACTGCTGTTGTCTTCTCGTTCAGTGGCCGACTTTACGGTATTGGCACTTGGATTAGTGTTTTTATTAAAATCCTATCTTGAGAAAAGCTGGAATTGGTATAGCCAGCCATGGTTTAGAATGAGTTTGTTATTTTGGGCTTATCTTTTACTAGTCAATGCTCCAATCAGCATCGATTTCGCAGATAGTTTCTTACATGCATTATTTTTTATACGTTGGCCTCTGTTTGCTGCAGCCCTGGCTTATTGGTTGTTAAGCAGAGTTAAGTGTCAACGTCACTTAATCATGGTTTTGTTGGCCGTTACTCTTTTTATAGTTTTTGATACTTGGTGGCAGTATTTCTTTGATAAGGATTTATTTGGTTATTCAAAAATCGGACAAGATAGGCTGACTGGCCCGTTCTCAAAGCCAATCCCAGGTATTATGCTGTTACGCATCATGTTCATCCCGCTTTTTGCCGGTCTAATTTTTCAAAGTCTGAAAATACCTTTACGATATATTTTATTTGCAGTCATTATTTTAAGCCTAGGTCTTCTAACAATTTTTATCACAGGTGAACGTATGGCGTTCCTTCTGTTCATCAGTGGCACATTTGTTATATCTATAGGGCTCTGGTTTGAATATCCAAAACTGAGGATTACTATTTCTTCAGGTTTTTTCTTGCTTTTAGGATTGTTGCTAGCAACTGCTCTCTTTGCCCCAGACATGGCCAATCGCACTCTACTCAGTTTGTTTCTAAAACTACAAAATTTTTCGAGTTCAGACTATGGCAATGTATTTAAGGCGGCTTGGTACGCATGGAAAGAGCATTTTATTTTAGGAAGTGGCTTCCATACCTATAAAGTGGTGTGTGAACAGCTTGGCGTTTTAGGGCAAATGGGGATGAGTTGCACTCACCCGCATAATCTTTACCTACAAATTGGTGCCGAAACTGGCCTGGTAGGATTGTTGCTTTTTGTGTCACTTATTTTGTTTATTTACCATGCTGCAATGAAGTCGCTAATTCAGGCGAGTGCTTGGTATGCTTGCTCGTTATCTTTCGTGGTGCTGAGTGTTAGCTTCTGGCCACTGATAGGGGGAATTAGTATATTAAATAATTGGGTTGCTTCGTTAGTTTGGTTGGGCGTAGGCTGGGTGATTGCAATGTCTTCAAAATATCAAGAATCTAGCTTATCAAGGTAATACTACAACATCATCTACCTTTTAAATCCTGAGTGACTTTTTCTAAGATGGTATCAACTGATAGTTGATATAAATCTTTTGCTTCATAGGTTCGGAACCGGCCACGACCAATCTCAGACCTTGCTGCGGAGGTCTTAGGGCCAAAAATTGCCAATCCCGGTTTATTTAAACAAGATGCAACGTGGCTTGGCCCAGTATCGTTACCTATCACATAACATGCCTTATTTAATACGCCTGCTAGCTCAAACCAGCTTAAGGAATGCAGAATATGACCTGGTAATTTATGCGCGAACTCTTTTTCATCAGGCCCTAATATGCTCACAACTGTGTGTCCCAATTCAATCAATCGACTAGCCAGTTGAGCGTAATAAGGCCAACGCTTTTCAGGATGTTTAGCTGAACAGCCTGGAATTAAGGCAATAAAAGAAGAATGAATTTTATGTTGCTCAAGCAGTTTTGATACATCGTCTGCCATCCATGCGATGTTGGGAGAAAAGGAATGATTAGCTTCTATGCTATTCTTTTCTAGTAGGGAAACTAATCCTTTTAAACCCGATATTGGTGCTTCCTCATGTTCTAACCTGCATACCCAATCGCTATGAGTAAGCAGTATTTTGCGATATAGCCTGGTACGACTGGAGTTTTGAAGATCATAAACTTTACTAAAATCCTGAAGATGCAACGTTCGCTTGAGTTGCAATAGTTTTTTGATATTCCAAAATGGTGGTCGCTCATCAATGATGACATGATTGATATGAGGACACCTCAGCATCAGCGCTTTAAAAGCTGGCGTTGTTAGCAGGGTAATGCAAGCTTCTGGATGGAAATGACGAATATCTTTCAACACGCCTTCAGCTTGTACAAGGTCGCCAAATGCGCCATGTTTAATAATAAGAATATTATTGGTTACTTTGACCATCAATAAAATTAATGCGGTGAATGTATTTCAGAGTTAAGAATATTTTGATACAAGGCCAACGTTTTTTCTGTCATCGCCACAATATTCATATGTTGTAGTGCAAAAGTTCGAGCGGGAACCATTAGAGCTTCCCACTCTTGAATATGATCTAAAAAATAGATTAGCTTGGATCTGAGTGCAGCTACATCGTTAATAGGCACGATCAGATCGGGCGATAACACTTCATTTGCAACAGGAACATTAGTTGAGAGCACTTTTGTGCCGCAAAGTACCGCTTCATTAAAAACGTAAGAAAAACCTTCTCTACGTGATGAAATAATCATCCCATCAGAGGAGTGGAGTAAGTCATTGGTGTCATTCCGGTAACCAAGCAATTTACAGGAGGTAGCAGAGTCAAGATTTTTAATCTTTTCTTCAAGATTATTTTGCTCAGGACCATCACCAATAATGATTAAACTGACTGGTAACCCATTAATTGCATCTAATAGTAAATCAAACCCTTTAGCTTTAACTAGGCGCCCGACTGTACAAATAAGGGGATACTTTGTGGGCAGTGAGAAGGTCTCTCTTAAATTAATCTTGCGAAAACTAGGTTGATGAATACCGTTATAAATAATATTCACCTGATGATTCTTAAAGCTTTGGGCAAGCTGTTTGCTAACGCAAATGACGTGTTTAAACCCGGAGAAAGGGCGGATATTGCTTTTAATGTTGTGTATTGTTGCGACTATAGGACATGGTAAAAATGCTTTTAATAGCCCCACCATGGCTGCCGCTTTGTTTGCTTGCGCATGAATAATGTCAGATTTAGTGGCTCTTAATTTAATTAGCAACTCTAACAACAGTAGTGGGTTATAGCGGCTTCTATTGCAATTTAGAGAAACGGTTTCGACTTCTTTACTGAGCGTTTTTAAGAAATCATTGGGTGCAATCACAATAACTTGATGCCCCATGCTAGCTAATTGATTTGATAATTCACGCACGTGCTTTTCGAGTCCGCCATTGTTGGCACTTGCTAACACAAAGCAGACTCTTATCAATTATTTGGCCCTGTTTTAGCAAAGACTAAATTTTGATAGATACTCAATGTTGTCTCAAGCATTTTTTTTAAGGTAAATGAACTTGAGTTCGGTACCACAGGAGCAAATTTGAGCCATTTTAGGGTTAACGCTGAAGTTGCATCAATATTGCCAGGCGTCACACAGCCTTCTGGCAAAATAGATGATAACTGCTCATACACACCGCCATGAGCATAGCCAATCACTGGAATACCCAAGCTTAATGCTTCAATAGTCGTCCTGCCAAAAGCTTCGGGCTGATGTGATAATGACATAACAATGTTAGAAATAGCCATAATTTCTCGTAAGTCAGTTCTATGCTCGGTGAAGGTAATCTGATCATAAACACCGAGCTCTTTAGCTTTATTCTTTAGATCATCTAAAAAATTGAATTTATCTTGTTTGGTCTCGCCAACAATCAGCCCATGCAAATTAGGAACTTTATCTTTTAACTTAGCGATTACTTCAATAAAATCTTCTTGCCCTTTCCAGCGCGTTATTCTTGCTGGCAAGGTGATGATTTGCTTTGAGCGAGTTTCAGGAAAGTCCTGGTACCATTGATCTAGCCATTCTTTTGTAGGCTTATAAGCATAAGGAAAACTCTGCTCATCTACACCTCTGTAATTGAGATGTAGTTTATCTGGGCGCACACGATAATTGTTGAGTACATAATCTCTAATCATTTTAGAAATGACAATGACCTGTTCGCCCTTAGTCATGATAGCGCTATAAGGGTTAATAGAATATGTGCCATGTACTGTAGTGACGAGGTGAGGTCGTTTTGAAACCGGCATGATTTTCAATGCGAGGTAACAAATCCAAGCAGGAAAACGTGATCGAACATGTAAAATATCGACTTTATTTTTCTTAAGAAAAGCAATTAAACGCGGAATAAAAATAAAAGTGAGGAGAGATTTTCGGCCAATAGCCCAATTAATATGCTCACTTCCTTCTTCAACCAGCTGGCCTACTAGTCGCCCATTATCTGAAATAACAATAGACCTGTGCCCTTGATCTACCAGATATTTTCCAACCTCAAGTGTGCCACGTTCCACCCCCCCAGATTGAAGCGCTGGTAACACTTGAACAACGGTTAACTTCCGACTGCCAACTGAACTCATCAGTCGCTATACTTTGGCAAATATTGGTTGACTGATAACGCTTGGATTGTTTATCAATGCTTTTAATATTTGATCTGCACAACGGTCAGCTTCCATAAATCCAGCAACAGGGTGTAAGTAATTTTGATACTGAGCATCAGTATCAAAGCGAACTACATATTTATTATGAATTAATTTTTCAACACCTCTTGTTACACGACTTTCATGCTTAATTGGCACATTCAGAATACCAACCGCTACTCTGGCGGTGAGTGATTCATAAATCATTGAAACTGAATCTTCCGTAATCCATGCAACTGATGATTCAGCAAGTTGTTGCTTTATCCACTCCGGTGGAGTTTTATCATATGGCACCACTTCTAGATTATCAAATTTTTTCATAGCAAGATTTGTCAGAAACTCGGTCGGTGTCCTACGAGAAGTTGTCAGAGTGAAATTAATGGTTGGATTATGATCCAATAATTGATAAATTTGAGCGATTAGATTAGCAGCTTCCCATTCATAGTGGCGTGAATGTCCCCCAATCATAATTAAGGCTTTATCAGTATGGTGTTCGCCATCACTATTGAGCGTATTTAGTACGCCTCTTGTTTCAATATGGCGGCCATTACCTATATATGCATCATGTTCTGGAATAAGACATAAATCAAACCAAGAGACAGGAAAGCTCGGCTGCATTAATACAATAGAATTTCCGCCATAAGCTTTTTTTGCGGCTAACATATGCATGTGTGTGCCATGACCAGCACCAACGATTAAATCCGGGTATGGCAAACCACTACCAAATGGCCACATAGCGCTAATATAATTAATCAGTGGTTCGAGCTTACCTTTAACCTTGATATCATAGCTCTCACACGATACTTTCCGTTTGATTGAGTTTACCAAACCAAGTGATTGATTGTCGTGACCAGGCTTGCCATCAAGTAGACGCCAAATAATAATTGGATCATTCACATTAACGCTCATATGTTCATCTCTAGATTAATTATTAAGTTTCCATAAATCATGAAAACGATCAAATAATAGGTTCTAAAAATTACATGTTGATGATTGAATTATTACAAAATTAAGATTCTGAAATTCATTTAAATTTCTATAACTATATATTTTTATAGGTATTTATTTTACAAAACACTTAATTATGATAAGTGCCACTCACTGGACTTCCCACACTATGTTAGACACCGTTATAGCTTAATTTTTGCAAATAAATAAAGGCTACGATAGGCACTTTTTCTATGTATAAATAAGTTAAGTGCTAAAAAAATAAGCCTCCATTTAGGAGGCTTTTATAAAATTAAATTTCAAGTCAGTCGGGATTCAAATAAGCCAGTAGTGATCTACCAGCAGTGCTGCAAAAAGCAGTGTCAAATAAAGAATCGAATATTTGAATGTTCGTTTCGCTAAGTCATCCGAGTATTTACGATACAAACCAATGACGTACGCCAAAAATATTGCATTTAAAATTATCGCTGAAACCAAATAGATCAGGCCACTCATACCAAGACCATACGGCATTAGTGATACTGCAACTAAAATAATGGTATAGAGTAAAATGTGTAGTAACGTAAATGCCTCACCATGCGTAACAGGTAACATTGGCATACCAACCTTTGCGTATTCTTCGCGTCGATATAATGCCAACGCCCAGAAATGGGGCGGTGTCCAAGCGAAAATGATTAGAAACATAATCAACGATTCTGGACCGACTGCATTATTGACTGCGGCCCAACCCAATATAGGTGGCATCGCACCTGACGCACCTCCTATCACGATATTCATAGGTGTTGCTGGCTTCAGAAAAACCGTATAAATCACTGCATAACCCACAAAGGTTGCTAAGGTTAACCACATTGTAAGTGCATTAACGTAAAAATATAAAATCGCCAATCCACTACCGCCGAGAATACTCGCAAATATCATCGTTTGCGCAGATGACACTTGTCCGGTTGGCAATGCTCTACCGCGCGTGCGCGCCATAATGGCGTCTATTTTATGTTCTATTAAACAATTAAATGCAGCAGCCGCGCCGGAGGCAAACGCAATGCCTATGGTGGTTGCAATCAACAATTGCAATGGCACCATACCTGGCGTAGCCAGAAACATACCAATAATTGCAGTAAATACAATCAGTGATGTGACTCTAGGTTTGCAAAGGGAAAAAAAGCTTTTAAAGCTTAAACCTAAGCTTTGCATAGTGGTGGTTGCACCGTTACTCATTTAATTCTCACACTCATCATCATTTTATTAAGATCTAATTTAAAAATTTATTGAATCTAAAATACTGTCTACATTTAAATCGGCATTTTTGCTATGTTGTGCTTTAATCTTTTTATCCGGTCTTACACTGATATCGGCCGGTAACTTTAGAGTTAAGTATCACCAAAATAATAACGAGCAAACCGGCTGTAAAATTGTGTGCAACTGCAAGCACTAGAGGTAGGTGCAATATCAAATTAGCAATACCTAAGCTGATTTGCGCACAAAGCACCACAAGCAATACAACACCTAACTGTTTTAATTGCCCGTATTTTAATACATTTAACGCTAGAATCCCCAAATAAATCAAAGTGATCAGTGCACCTATTCGGTGAGACCATTGGATTGCTGTAATTGATGCTAAGGTTAACACTCCACCATCTGCACTCTGACCTAAATCACGCACCAAATGAAATGCGTCTTTAAAATCCATTTCTGGCAACCAAACACCATGACAGGTTGGAAAATCAGTACAGGCAAGTGCCGCATAGTTAGTACTTGTCCAACCACCCAAAAATATCTGCATAAATAGTACTAGTAATGCAAAACGTATGGCGATTTTTAACTTGGCTGACATAACAGTGTTTGCTGAGCTGACAAAGGAAGCTGAGTAACTACCCCAATGCCGATGTGCCAGCCACGCTAACAACGCTAAAGTGGTCATTCCACCCAACAAATGTGCACTCACAATTGCTGGCTTAAGCAACATGGTAACGGTCCACATGCCTAGCATGGCTTGAAATGTAATAATCACTAATAGAGATGTTGATACCCAAGGTGAAGCATTGACTTCACGCTTTACACGCCATGCTAAAGTAAAGATTGCCAATACAATGAGGCCTAACGTACCAGCCAGATATCGATGCGCCATTTCACGCCAAGCTTTACCCACCTCAACTGTGCTGTGAGGATATACCGTTTGCGCCTTCAGTATTGCGGCTTCACTTTGTGGTACGGTCATCGTACCATAACAACCTGGCCAATCTGGGCATCCTAAGCCTGCGTCAGTAAGCCTAACATAGGCCCCCAACACAACTACACATAGGGCTAATACAACACCGAGCAATACTAATTTTCTAAATAACTTAAAACCTTTAGTGTCGGAGGTAAATGTTGTGTGCATACTAACCAGCCCAAGAGTATCGTAATAAGCGTGTGAGATCTTTGCGTACATCTACAAGTGGTACGTTGGTTTGGTAACTCATCATTAAATGACCAAGGGGGTCAACCAAATACAATCGGCTAGTCGCGCTTGCACTTTCGTTATTAACGCCAAATTGTTGTGACAAATCAGCAACGCTGGACAAAGGCTTATTGATGACTATCAAGTCTGGATAGTCTTGTTTGATCTTTGTCACATCTTGTTCAGTAGTAATCAAAACTCGCTGCGTACGCCCTATATCTTTGTATAAAGATACATGCAATTGACGCATATCACGTAGTTTATCTACACAGACTTTTTCACAAGTTTCCGTTACATACACTACACTCCATTTTTCTTTCCAAAACAGTGGTTTCAATACTTTCGCATCGCTGTCTTGAATATCTGCTGGACTATTTAGTAATCTAGGTGGCTGTACCAGTTCACCCGAACTTACACCATTAGGTTTCCAGTTGTACTGATACATCATTATCACAACTATGATAGGCACCACAAAAAATACAAGCATCAACATAAATACTCGGCGACCTTTTCGTTGCATTTCTAATTCTGATACTAGATTGTCGTTTTGCATGTAAATCTCTTAAGTAAAAAATAATTAAATTTTATTTGGATTGTTAGGCGGGCTTTTTTCAACTGATTTTTAATATGACTTTCAAAAACCGAGGGCTTTACTGTGACCTAATATCAGCGCTGCTTTCAGACCTAACTCTACTGACACTCATATAAAAGAAAATGAGTAAAGTTGCAAAAGCAAAACCAAACCATTGATAAGCATAGCCCATGTGTGTCGCTATTCTTTGTGCAGGTACTTGCCAATTTCTCACAAAACCGCCAGCGTCACTGTTTTGATCTAGCTTAATGACCATAGGAGAAACTTTAAATGGAACGATGCGCTGATATTTATCCATGTCCATATTTTGCCAAACGGCTTGCAGCTTCTGACCATTTTTTTGCAAAGTAGATTCGTCTTCTAACGTGAAAATCTTCTTGCTTGGCACCCAAATTTGTCCCGTAATAGTTTGCGATCCCACAGGCGTAATAAACATGGGTAATTTTGCATGTGTATTTTCACCTAAAATCCAGCCGCGATTAATCAACACATATTCTGATGATTGATTAATTTTTAAGGGTGTAATCACATGGTAACCTACACGGGTTCCTTCTACTTGATTGTCGAGTAAGTATTGGTAGTTTGTATCGTAAACGCCTGTCACCGTTACTTTTTTAAACTTCCAATCATCTAAATTTAAAGTTTCCAAACTCAAATTACTTGTTGGGAATTTGAGTGCTTCATTTAACTTTGCATTATTGTAAGCAAGTTGTATAGCCTGTTTCTGAGCCGCTTTACTGTGTTGCCATAACCCGAAATTAATGAACAGTGGCACACATATTAAAGTTAGAATTACTCCAATTAAAGATGGCTTAAAGACATAACGGTAAATTCTAAATTGCATTTGTTTCATATGCGTCTCATAATACTTATTTGAAACAATTTGGACATTACCATGTTAACAAAAGTCATTGTTGTCTTAACTTTAATTGTCATTCTTGGAAGTTTATTTTCTGCACTGTTTTTTTTAGTGAAAGATAAAACTGGTAGTGAAAGAACCGTAAAAGCCCTAACTGTACGCATAGGGTTATCAATAGGCTTATTTATATTGTTATTAATCGCTGGGCAGCTTGGTTTAATTGGCCACACATTATAGATAAAAGTTTTAGATAAACACTTCAAACAAAAAGGGCGATGCTAATGCATCGCCCTTTTTGTTTGCGTTACTTATAGCCAGTATACAAATATAAACAGACCTAACCAAACCACATCGACAAAGTGCCAATACCAAGCAACACCTTCAAAGCCGAAGTGATGCTCGGGTGTGAAGTGACCTTTCATACAGCGAATCAATATAACGATAAGCATAACCGTACCGAGTGTCACATGGAAACCATGAAAACCAGTCAGCATAAAGAAGGTAGCACCATAGGCACCTGTACCCAAAGTTAGACCCATTTCAGTATACGCATGATGATATTCCAAACCTTGGCAGATTAAGAAAGCGATACCTAATGCCACAGTGAGTGCCATGCCTGCAACTAATTGTGTGCGATTATTTTTGATTAATGCCCAATGCGCCCAAGTGATGGTTGCACCTGAAGTTAGCAACAAAGCGGTGTTAATTGCTGGCAACCCCCATGGGCCCATAGGCGTAAATTTAGGTACTGCATACTCTGTACCTAGCACAACACCGCCAGGACCTGCTGAAGGCCATGTACTTAAGAAATCTTTATATGGCGTGATGTCAAGGTCATATCCAGCCAAATCTGGAACAGAAAGCACACGCATATAAAACAAAGCACCAAAGAACGCGGCAAAAAATGCCAACTCTGAACAAATAAATACAATCATCCCTACACGGAATGATTTATCTTCCCAATTTTTATATTTACCCGTGAGGCTTTCTGTAATAACAGACCCCATCCACTTAAACGTCATAAATAAAATAATTGCTGTACCTAAGTACATCATCCATTTACCAGGTGCTTGTAGGTAGCCTAACTCTTTATTAGTATCAGTAGCTACTGTAAATATAAAACCCGATGCCAATGATAATAAACCAGCTGATATTATTGATGGATAAATACTACCGTGCGGTACGAAATACTGATTTTCAGAATGTGTAGCCATGCATTCACTCCCGTGCTCTTATTATAAGTATATTAAATTTACAATGGTAAAGTACTACCATTTCCCAACGCTTAATTATTACATTCACATCTTAAACTATACTATTTATCCTCTTCTACTGCAGGAAAAAATGCATAAGATAACGTCATCTCGGACACATCATCTGGTAAATCCGGACTCACAAAAAACCTTAAGGGCATTTCTTTTTCTTCACCAGGATTTAGTGACTGCCTTACAAAGCAAAAACATTCAATTTTCTTAAGGTTTGCTGATGCAATACCAGGAGTTACACTGGGCACCGCCCTGCCAACCACTACTTCATTAGTAATATTTTTAGCAACAAATATCACCGTTTCAATTTGTCCTGGATGCAACTTAACACTTGCTTGTTTTGGGTAAAAGTTCCAACCTAAACCTGGCATTACGCTCGACGTAAATTGAACCGTCACTAAACGCGTATTATCTACTTTTGCTTTTGATAATACAGCCGCAGTATTGTTAGTCTTACCATTTAAACCAGTGATAGTACATAAAACATCGTACAGAGGCACTAGTGCAAAAGCAAATAATAGCGAACCTAACACCATCCATAAAAGCTTTTTAACTAAGCGTTTATTTTTGAGATCTCTTTTTTCTGTAGCGGTTAATTCTTTATCCTGCTTATCTAAATCTTGGTTTATTGATTCCATACTGTAAACATCGACACTACGTACCAAATTAGTGCTATGCCGCCCAAAATATAAGCAATTTTCTTGCTCTTACGTTTAGTAATTACTTCTTGATTATCCATATTTACCTAAATTCCATGCTTGGTAAAATTAAGGTTCGGCCAACAATTTAAAGTTGACCGAACTTCACATTTCTATTTAACGGTAGGTTGCTCAGTGAAGCTATGGTATGGAGGGGGAGATGACAGTGTCCACTCCAACCCTTTTGCCCCTTCCCAAACTTGATCAGTCGCTTTTTTACCGCCTCTCGCACACATAATAATGTTGTATGCAAATAACAGCTGTGACAAACCTAGTACAAATGCGGCGACTGATGAAATCGCATTAAATTCAGCAAACTGTAATGCATAGTCTGGAATACGGCGTGGCATACCAGCTAAACCTACAAAAAACTGCGGTATAAAGGTCAAGTTAAATGAGATTGCTGTTAACCAGAAATGTAATTTACCTAGCTTCTCGTTGTACATATGTCCAGTCATTTTTGGCAACCAGTAATACACACCTGCCATAATACCCATGATACCGCCTGCAAATAAGGTGTAATGGAAATGAGCAACTACAAAATAACTATTATGATATTGCGCATCGGCAGCAACGTCAGCAAGTACTAAACCTGTAAGACCGCCGATACCAAATAAGATAATCCATCCCACTGCAAACAACATTGGTGTTTCAAAGCTCATTGAGCCTTTCCACATAGTTTTGATCCAGCAGAAGAACAACACAGCTAATGGCAATGAAATCGCCATTGTGCTGTACATAAAATAAAGTAATGCTGGAACTGGCATACCTGCAGTGAAGAAATGGTGAGCCCAAACAACAATTGCTAACGCACCAATTGCCCACAATGAATACACTTGCGCTTTGTAACCATACATTGGTTTACGTGAGAATGTTTCTAAGATTTGTGGAATAAAACCCCATACTGGTAATAATAAAATATAGACTTCTGGGTGACCAAAAAACCAGAATAAGTGTTGGAACATAATTGGGTCACCACCACCAGCAGCATCAAAAAAGTGCGTACCAAAATGACGGTCTGTTAGTAACATAGTCACTGCACCTGCCAATACTGGAATAGTAGCTATCAGTAAGAATGCAGTAATTAACCAACCCCATGCAAACATTGGCATTTTCATAAATGTCATGCCAGGAGCACGCATATTGAACAAAGTAACAATAATGTTAATTGATCCTAATACAGAAGAAATACCTAACAAGTGAACTGCAAAAATTGCGAAATCGACACCTATACCACCTTGCACTGACAATGGTGGATAAAAAGTCCACCCAGTAGCTAACGCACCGTCTCCAATACCAAATAACGCCAATGTAAACGGAAGTGTTAACAAGATTGCTGAAGGAGGTAATAACCAGAAGCCCCAGTTATTCAAGCGAGGCAAGGCCATATCTGGCGCGCCAATTTGCAAAGGAATCATCCAGTTAGCAAAACCAGTAGCTGCAGGCATGAGCGCCGCAAAAATCATAATTAACGCATGCACACCAATTAACTGATTAAAAAAGTCTGGGTTCATTAATTGAAGGCCCGGCTTAAATAACTCCGCACGGATGCCTAAAATCATTGCACCGCCAACAAAGAACATAATCAGCGAGAATGTAAGATACATCGTACCAATATCTTTATGGTTGGTCGTGGTTAACCAACGCATAATCCCCGTTGGGTGATCATGATGTGCTTCATCATGTGCTACCGTAGTTGTACTCATTGCATTCTCCTAATTACTAAACTGAATAATTATTAAGTTATTACTGTGAATTTAGATTTACTATAATTGCTGATCTATTCTTAATTAATTAGCAGGCTCAATTACTGGCGAGCTGCTTTAACTTGTGACGGCTGGATCATATCTCCAACGCTATTACCCAAAGCATTACGCTCATAAGTAATGACTGCCGCAATATCAATATCATTTAACGTTGATTTCCAAGCTGGCATTACACCTTTACCATTTAAAATTCTATCTAAATGGCTGTCTTTTAAATATTTACCGTCCGCGCCAAATATCGGCGCCTGAATAATTTTACTACCAGTCATTGCAGGGAATGCCGGCGGCAAGCCTGCACCATTAATCTGATGGCATACTGCGCAGTTTTTCTCGTAAACACCCTTACCTGTTGCCACCAAGTCTTCTTTAGTCCACTCTTTGTCAGCGCCAGCATCAGCTTTTGCCAACTCTTCCCTCTTAGCTGCAACCCACACCTTATATTCATCCATCGGCACTGCGTCAACTACAACAGGCATATAGCCATGACCTTTACCGCACAACTCTTTACATTGACCGCGATAAGTACCCGCTTTATCAACCTGAACCCATGTTTCACGAATGAATCCAGGCACAGCAACACGAGATGAACCGAACTGCGGTACCCACCAGTTATGCAATACATCTGTTGCCGTCATCAATATACGAACTTTTTCACCGACTGGTAACACAAGATGATTATCTACCTCTAGTAGATAATGCTCTTTTTTCTCGGCCTTATTCTTCATTTCATCTTCAGTAGTGGTTAGATTACTCACCAACTTAATACCCTGAGCTTCACCATCTAAATACTCATATTGCCAACGCCATTGCGAGCCGGTAATTTTGATGACCATCGTTGCCTTATCACGCGTATCTTCCATCATCACTACGCTGTGATAAGCTGGAATACCCATAATGACAAAGTCAATTAACAATAAAATAACAAAAGGAATAAGCGTCCAGAATATTTCGATCGCTGTTGAAGGCGCTTTATCGGCAACCGGCTTGTACTGCTTGCTTTTGCGATGAGCAAAAATTGAGTAAATCATGATAGCTAATACTACAAAAAATATTATTGCTGTAATTAGCATAAATTTATTGTGTACGTTCAATGTATCTAGCGCCATTGGCGTAACAGGTTCTGGAAAATTCCAGCTGTAATCAGCACTTGCACGAATAGCAGTTAACGATAGAAGTAGGCCCAACCCTACACTTTTCATACCTTGCTTCACCATACTTACTCCAAAATCAAGTTTTTAATAATTATTTTAAAATATTAAATTTTCTTTAATATCAACTTAAGCTCTTTAGCGATGGATATTCGCTGTTCATCATTAATAAAATCATGACCGAATTCAACTTCTTTGCCATGAGAGCCGATAAACAATGCATTCTTTCCATTTACTTGTTTGCGCAAAGTAACTTGCGCCCAATACCGCTGAAACTCAGCCTTACTGCTTTTTTTATAACCAAATCTCTCTACTACTACCGTATCACCAACAACTGTGACCGATTCAAAATCATTTGCCCGCAAACTTAAATAATAAAATACATACGCGAAAGCGGTTAACTCAAGTCCAGCAAAAGGCAATACCAGCCAAGCGCCCACACTCATAAAACTTAACGCAACAAGCAAAGCCAGCACAGACAACACCACTAAAAGCTTAAGGCTATTTAGTGGTGACAGCGAGTTATTTGGCCTGACAGTAATTTGTGTTTCTGCAAATGTTATCGACATAATTAAACCTATTATGCACAACCCTAATCATTGCGACATACCCCAATGATTAGTTCAGACAATCAACCAAAACACATAAACAGTCTGACTGTAAATTATCATACGCGTTAGCAAACTTCAAGAACACCTATAATATTTTGTAACATTTAGTTACAAAACACCTACCCTTACGATAAAGGCTGGTAATGAAAGTTCATTATCAGCCTTATGGCGCAACAGATGGCGGTCTAGTCCCACCTAGTACAATCTCAAATCTATTAACTGGTGCCGGGAGGGGGAATCGAACCCCCACGTTGTTGCCAACGCGGGATTTTGAGTCCCGTGCGTCTACCAATTCCGCCATCCCGGCTCTTGGAAAATACATTCTCTGTATAATTGCAACTTCATTATTATAGCAAGCTCTGAGATTTATGCGAACAGAAGATTTCAATTTTTATTTACCACCTGAATTAATTGCGCAACATCCAACATCTGATAGAGCTTCTAGCCGAATGTTACATGTTAATGGTGAAAATGGCGACCTGCTAGATGAGGCATTCATTGATTTGCCACGTTATTTACAAGCTGGGGATTTACTGGTGTTTAACGACACCCGCGTGATTAAAGCACGGTTATTTGGTCATAAACATACAGGCGGCAATGTCGAGGTCATGATAGAGCGTGTGATTAACCAACATATTGCTTACGCCCAAATTCGCGCCTCACGTGCACCTAAAGTTGGCGCTCAATTAAAGCTTGCGGATGCATTTGATGTTGAAGTGATTGCAAGACATGATGATTTATTCGAGTTACGATTTTTAAGTGACACCTCAGTATTGGATTTATTAGAACTGCATGGTGCACTGCCTCTACCTCCTTATATTACACATACGGCCACTAGCGACGATGAAGAGCGCTACCAAACAGTGTTTAGCAAACATCTAGGTGCCGTTGCTGCGCCGACCGCCGGGCTGCATTTTACCCAAACTGTGCTAGAAGCGCTTAAACAAAAAGGTATTAACACCGCTTATGTGACGTTGCATGTGGGTGCTGGCACTTTTCAACCTGTGCGCGTTGACAATATTGATGAGCACAAAATGCATAGCGAGCTTTACAATATCTCACAAGCTACAGTTGATATGATTAATCAAACTAAATTACAGGGCAGAAAAATAACCGCAATCGGTACCACAGCTTTGCGCGCATTAGAAAGCGCAGCACAGGAAGGCCAATTGAATGCCGGGAATAGTGAAACCAGCATATTTATTACACCAGGTTATCGGTTTAAAGTAGTGGATCGCCTATTTACCAATTTTCATTTACCTAAAAGTACGCTGCTCATGTTAGTGTCAGCCTTCGGCGGTATGGAAAACATTAGAAATGCTTACTTGCATGCGATAGAGAAACAATATCGCTTTTTCAGTTACGGTGACGCGATGCTGATTGAAAAACAACCATATTTATAGTTAACTTTGTCATAATTAAATAAACTAATTGAACAAACATAGTCAATTTTTGACTAATTCAAAACGTAATAAAACCGACCTACTAAGAAAGAGTCATTATGCGCATCTCAACTGTGTTATTTACCATTGCTTTAACATCGTCATTCCAAGCTGCACATGCAGAAATTCTTCCTGAAGCTCAAATAGGCATTAAGATTCCACTCGTACAAAAACCAAGTACTCGCCCAATGACTGTGGCGCACATTCCGGGTTTAAAACGTTACTACATTGCTGATGGTGGTCTAGCGCCAATGGCTAGCGAGTATGAAGCTGCGGTTTCTAAATCAAAAATCCATGCTTATGATGACGAAGGTAAATATGTAAATTCAGCGAAACCAGGTTATGACAACCGTTCAATTTATTACAACCCTAACTCAGATAAATTAGAGACGATTACATACAATGTATCCAGTGACGTTGGATTCTCACCAAACACAGGTATTTATGCGATTGATATCTCTGAAACAGGTGAAGTAAAAGACACCTCAAATGAAGTCATGCAATTTAACCCTGCATTTGGTGACGCGGCCACCATGCCAAGCTACAACCCAGAAGCAAAGTTGTATTATGCAAAACAAGAACGCGGGAATAAAGTATGGGTCGTTGATATAAAATCACGAGAAAAAGTGAGTGAAATAGCCTTAGATTTTACAAAAGCTGGCGTTGCTTTTGATGATGTAAGTGACCATTATGTGGCCTACAGTGGTGTAAAGGGCGAGGAGCTGGTCATGATTGATGTTGACCATAAAGCCGTTTTAATATTCGATTTAAGTGGCAAGTACGTGGGTAAAAGCGAATTACCAAAAGAGATGAAACTACGTTCGCAAAATCACTTTAATGGTACAGGCTATGCTAACGACATGCTCTTCGTGTATCACGAACCTGAAGGTGAGTTTGGTACTTATTATGGCTTTAAAGTACTTAAGACAAATTAAATTTGCACATATGCAAAAGTAGTTTAAGTAAACTTAATCGTTATGTGGTAGCTGTTGCGTAAGATAACAATTTAATTTTTTAGTAGTATTTCAGCATGTGTACCCACGTGCTAAAACATAGTTCGCTATACCTCAAACGTATAGGTTCTACAGGACGATCTCGATGATTGATCCTGTAGAACCTTTTTTCGTTGTACTGCCTTAATGGTAGTTTGAGGAGACATCATGTTAAACCAACAAACTTTTATACTTGCTCAACAAGAGCATGTGAGAAAGCGTGTCAAAGATCTGAGCAAACGTTCAGATGAAATTAAGTCCCGACTCGCGACTACGTTAAAACATCTTTGGTGGCCAGAACGCCCGTTAGCAGTCATCAGCGATCTCTCATGCTTTTCAAAACTGAAAGAAAGATTTCCGAATTTTATTGAAGTTATTAATTTACTCGAATCTAATGCCATTGGACTAAATAGATTAGGAATGCCTTTTGAAGTATCACCAATCCTATTATTAGGTGATCCTGGCTTAGGTAAAACTTTATTTGTGAGTGAATTTGCCAGGTTGGCCTCCATACCCTTCTACGAATTATCACTTGCGACTATTTCTGCTTCATTTGCACTAACTGGAGGAAATATACAATGGTCAGAAGGATCTGTTGGCTTTATTGCTAGTTCATTAGCTGAATCAAAATTTGCGAATCCGGTTTTCTTGATCGATGAAATTGATAAAGTTAGTGGTAGTGATAGATATAAACCTCTTAATGCATTTTACTCTTTGCTTGAATCACATACTGCTAAGCGCTTTAAAGATGAAGCATTAGAAATTGAGATCAACGCCAGTAGAATTATTTGGATAGCAACAGCAAATGACATAAGGCACGTACCTCAACCCATCCTTTCAAGAATGACAGTGATTGATATCAGACCACCAAGCGCCGATGAAATGAAGTTGGTTGTAAAAAGTGTTTACCAGAGGTTCCGCAATTCTAAACCTTACGGAATTTTTCTTTCAAATGAATTATCGGATGAAGCTATCGATCTATTTACCTCTATGTCACCTAGGGAGGCAAGGATTGCTATAGAAACTGCCGGTTTATGTGCTATTCGTAAGAATCTGACGCAAATAGAACCTAGTGATATACCCAAATTTAAGAGGGAGAACAGCCGTGTCGGATTTTACTGATTTTCCAGTTGAGGAAAGTAATGGCGTAGAGACATTTTGTCCTAAACGGCATATAAATGATATATGTGCTATTAATAAGATTAGTTTAAAAGTCCCAATAGTTGATTATAAAATGGGCTGGGCTCCGCTTATTGAAACAATGCTGAATAGTCTTAAAGGGCAAAATATTATATTAATTTCAATAACGACAACTTATGGACAGCTCGACAGTGAGTTTGTTATGGCGAAAGGCGTGACAGTAGCAAAAGTATATAAAGCTATCGAAGTCGCACGCATTGAATCCAGGATAATTTGCATGGAGTGCGGAAAACTAGGGTTTCGTCATTTTATGGGTAATAAAGTTGTAGTGATTTGCAGAATATGCGAGGCTGTTATAGATTCAAACGGAGAGACTGGCACTTGGTTGGATAAATATTAACTTTTACAGGGAAGCTAAATGAGTAAAAAAGTAGTTTATCTAACAGGTGCACCCGCTACGGGAAAATCCACTTTAACGGCTAATCTTGCTTTGGCTATACCGGACATTGAGGTTTTTGCTTATAGTGCAAAACTTCTCGATTGGATGAACAAGAAAACCCCAACGTTAACTTCTCGTGAAGACCTTCGAAAGATCTCAGCACAAGTAGTAACACATGAAGATATTAATCAGGTTGATCAAATGTTGTTAGAACTCGTCGCAACAGAAAGGGAAACAACTAACATAGTGATCGATTCCCACCCCGTGACTATTGAAAAATTTGGCTTTCGCATCACCCCATTTTCGAAAGAGCAGATTAATCAATTAAAACCAGATGTGATTGTTTGCCTCTATGCAGCTCCAGAAATAATCCATGAACGTATTAGCAAAGATAATGCAGGTCGCATGATCCCGACATTGGACGAATTAGGGGTTCATATGAGCTTGCAGGCACAAGTTGCTAACTTATATGCATTTGAAACAGGAGCTTCCCTGTATTTTCTAGATACCAACTGTGCACCGAACGAATTGCTAGATAGATTCTTGATAGCAACTAAGTTAACTTAGCGGACTAAGTGAACGCTATCTGATCTAAACCTTCAAAGAGATCGCTAAGCGATTCTGTTTTGTTTTCAGTTGGCGATTCTCGCAGTCGGTTCACTAAACCTTTCCAAGATTCAATGTTTCCTAATGCGGATATGCGTTTAATAGCGTCCACATCTTCCTGAGGAAGAATTTTAGGATTTACCAATTTAATATAGTAAGGATATTGAAGATGTGCATCAAAGCTCACTTTATAACTCGGTCCATCTATAGAGCCTTCGTTGTCGACCATTTTTACAACTGCAGTGACCTGTGATGCTCCTACTGGCTTATTGCTAGTAACGTTGCGTGCAAGCGCATGCCTTACAGCCGATATTTTGCTATCTTTCAATGGCTGGTCAGACTTACATACTAATGCATAATGGTTTTTCTTGAGTTTTCCGCTAGGTAGAGTCGCGCGACTAGTCACAAGCATATGCTGAGGCAGCATATGCGTTATACCGCGTTGATCTTCCCAATGAGTCCATACCGCAACAGCACTAGGGTTTATATCGATTTGTTTAGCGCGACTTAACATGGGTGAAAAGATTACAGGGAATAACGCGTTTTTATCGGCGACGCTCTCTACATTCTTCCCAAGGGATTGTCCGATACCCCACACAAAGGTACCAGCACCTAACTGACGCTCCCATTCTTTGCGTCTAATAATGGTAGCCAATGATTCCCCAGATTCCTCACCCATTTTGGTCCAGCAAAATACATCCGGTGGCGACAATTGGCTCATGGTGTTTATCCCTATTTTGATTTATTCATTATAGCCTTAAATTATTCAACAAGCAAACTCATATTATGCAATAATAATGCATGTTGAATAAAGATGAATTGGATTCCCTGTACCATATTTTACAAAAAAAAGTGGTGCAAGATAAGCGTACAGCCTCATTGATAGCGGCTAAAGCGGATGTTAGCCAACCTACTGTATCGCGTATAAAAATGGGAAAAAGTACCCGTGTTAGGGAAACAGAGGCATTCAATAAGCTATGTAAGTTTTATCACATCCCGATATCTATTGAGCTACAAAGCAATGTAGTGAATAATCAAGTAATTCAGGATGCTATTAATACGGTCTGGGATGGGTCTGATGAACACGCTGAAGCTTTAGCAAAAGTCATCTTAAGTCTTCAGGGAATCATGAAAATGCAGTCATTGACAGAGCCAGGGAGGTAGATCATGCCTACATCAGATAAAATTGAGCAGATATTCGATACCTTGGAATCTGCCGGGTACCCACGCGCGTTACAGCAGCAATTACTACCAGAATGGGTAACTAGCGAAGTATTAAGCAACAATAATGCTTCAAAAGAAATTGCAGTTATTCTTGCGCAACGATTAGGCCTCAAAACAAGTGGCTTATTTGCCGAACATACTTCAATTGAATCACTTAGAACCCATACCCCGAAATACAAACGCTCAATCCCTGCGAGATCTAAAAACCTATCTCCAATCACAGCCATTGCAGTAACGGTTGCAGAGATGGTGTCCTTTGCTTGTACTCAGCCATATATACCATTGGAGCAGGATACTATTAAGCTCCGTAACTCGATTCTAGAAACGCACAAGGGGAAATGGATTGGATTAAGGAATGTATTGTTAACTTGTTGGGCGCATGGAATACCTGTAATTCATCTTAGTAACTTGGATAATGCAATATCAAAAATGGATGCCATGGTGGTTTTTGCTAATGGCAGACCCAATATAGTAATGTCAAAAAATTCTAGATCATGGGCTTGGCAACTTTTTATATTAGCCCATGAACTTGGCCATTGTGCTCTTGGACATGTGAGCCCCAATGAGATATTAATTGATGAACATTTGGGTAGCGAATCTTATGCATTGAGTGACCCTGATAACGAAGAGCAAGCTGCAGACAAATTCGCTATTTCATTACTGAATGGTCGAGATGATGCAACTTATACAGCATCTATTGAAAACATTAATGCTCAGGAATTAAGCAAAGCTGCTTTAGACTACGGAACAGCCCATAAAATTGATCCGGGGCATATTGTATTAAATTATGGTAATCATAATAATCAATGGCAGATTGCAAATGCTGCAGTCAACCATCTTGAACGTAATACTCAACCAGCTAATCAATTAATCAATGAACTTCTGTGGCATCAAATAGATTCATCCAGTTTGCCAGAGGATAGTATCGATTTTATTAAACGTTTTACGATCGCAGAGACAGTTGCTTAATTATGTCCGGGATATTATTAGTTGATAATGATGCATTACTTAAGCTTAGCGCATATGATTTATTTGAAGAAGCCTTAGATTGTTTACACTTCATTCCTCAACAAGTTTACATTCTGGCAACTGCAAAATATAAGCTATTACCTGCCAAATCAAGGTTGAAGCTATGCAAGGAAGAAGTAGTAGCTGACCGTTTAGAATCCATAATCGCATCTGTAAATGAAATTAGTGAAGAGCAGATTATCAATCCCGAGATAATTGATACATTACTTGATTATCAAGGCATTGATGCAGGTGAAGCCTTATTGATAGCGTATGCCATACAAATCCAACAATCTTTGCTTTTAACTGGAGATAAAAAAGCTTTGGATGCACTAACTGCTATAGCGCTAGAAAATATTACAGTCCAACTCAAAAATAGAATTTGTGTTCTAGAAGTCTTATTCCTAAAAATGATAGAAACTGACTTTCCTCATATTCAATTAAAAGTACGAAGCAAGCCTGGGGTTGATACGACAATGAGTTTTATATTTGGTCGAAGTTTACCAAGTACACGAGAATCCGCATTAGATGGGCTTCGTTCACATATCACTCATATGAAAGAATTAGGCAATAATCTTTTGATGGATTAGCTATTTCAAAAATACGGCATATGGCGCTTTAATGCGAGCAACCAAGCCAATGTTTTTAATGATGCGTTCCTCTGGTGGTATAGGAATAGCTGGAGGTTGATACAAAAAACAACCTTTATCTGATTGGCCCGTAATGTATTGGGAAGCGTTTTTTCCTCTACTTTTCCCCACACCTACCTCGTAATCTTTTAAGTTGATGTCGTATTCTTCAATCTTTAATTCGTCTAACACCATTGCGAATCGTGAACCTCTAACTTCAACTCCACTTGGAACTGGTTGCCAAGTCACGCCATCTTCTGAGTATTCTTTCGCAAGCTCGGGAGGCGCCTCATGCTTGGAATTCATTTTATGCATGATTAATAAGACCTCGTTACCGTTTTTTTCCATTTCTTTAACGAAAGGTTGCACCATTGTGTTTGGGTAGCATGAGTTTCCACCATATCCCCAAAAAATTACGCCCGCCTCATCAAATTCCTTTTGCTTACGAATAATGATATCTTCAATTGTTTCTTGAGCGTGCAGCCCAACTTTCATAAAGATAACACCTTGACCTGGTTGTGTAATTGCCGGCATTAACGTTCTCCACCTAGAGGCATCAGTTGATATTGATTATCAGGAGCACGCTCAACATTCAATGTTGGTAACTCTTTGACGTATTGATATTGCAGAGGATTACTCTTGCCATAGAAATTAGTCAGCCTTTCTTTAGATAATGGCTGGGAGGCTGAGGGGTGAAGAGAAGCGTCAATTTGCCTCATAAGACAAGAACAAGACCGGAGATCGGGTGCGTCATCTAAATGATAAAGATGAAGCTGTGGCTGCATTTCGCAAACAACATAGCCTAACTCAATGGCGCGTTGTTGGGCATCACGCAGAACGAACTGGGTCCATGGTAAATCCGGATCGTCAGCGATTACCATCACACCAAGCCCGCCAGTTTTGATTGCTTCTGTACCCCGTTCAAGGAATACCACAACGCTTTCACCACCGTTGCTAGCCCCCCAGGGTGGATTAATATGAAAACCATCATATCGATTGAGGTGTTCAGTAGGTATTGGATCTGAGACGTTATACAAATGTGCTTCAATATCCACTTTCCCACGCAGCTTTTCGCCAAAACGTTTTACTGAGTTAACGATGCGTTCATCAAAATCTAGTAGCGTAATAGCTGTTGGTCCATAATCAATGACACCTTCTGCTTTAAGATGTGCTGCAGAAAGTGCAATTCCATCACCATCTCCAACAAATACGATTTGCTTATTATCGAATACACGGGCCACATATTCCGCCTGTATCACCATGTCGGCAACCTTCATATATATCTGATCAAACTCCCGGATTGGCGCTGGTCTATTTTGCACTACATCAGAAATTGCATTAATGGCATTTCTTAAATCAAACCCCAAAATATTCCCCTTAGCTTATTCTTATTTTTTTGTTGCAATAGCGTGAAGCTTTCGATAACAGACATTTTATGTAGTATTAATTTATCTAAAAACATCATAGAGTTATATAAAAAGTAAAGTTAATCCTACATAGTATTAATAAGGATGTCTACCTAGCAAATCTTCTCATCAGCAATTCATTACAATACGACAAGCTAACAATTCATTTTCAATGCTATGTTTGCCAGCTCAGTAGGCTCAATAAATGCAATATAGCCTGTTGGAGTTAAGTTACCTAAGCTAACTACATTGGAGTTTGGAATGAGTTGCCTTCGAAGTTGGGTGTTCGCATCAACCACCATGTTAGAGCTCATCGTCCATGAGGCTTTCAGGACCAAACAACCAGCCATCGGAAGCCGAAAAAGCGGTTTGAGACCAGATACAGGCCGCTGCGTTTCCATTCAGTAGCCAGACGGATGCGAACGCCTTGGACACCGCCGCGCATGTCTCTCGAATGTCATGGTACTGCTGGTCATATGCGGGGAAGTTCAAGTAGACAAGTAAGTTCAGGTGGGACACCCGCCCGCCGTATCGATTGAGCTTCTTCTCGATGGCATCTCGAATCCAGCGCGGCCCGTTCTCCGTCCCGTCGCTCCAGTCTTCTAACGTAGCGTTCGTCGAGGCTTCCTTTTTGTATTCATCTCCTCGCATGCGACCTGGCGCTTGAACCTTGGTGATCTGGAACGGATACACGCCTCCGGCAGCCTCGAACTCGAAATCTGCGTCGGACTGTTCATCATGATCTTCGATGTGGATGTGGCACGGTCCGAGCCCGTGCGCATAGTGCCTGCCGAAGTGGGCTGCGCACCAAAGTTCTTGGGTCTTCTTATGTTTCGGACGCGTAAAGAACTCCCGTGGACTCACGCTGTCGTGGATCTCCCGGTACTTAGCCAAGAGTTCATCCGGTGTATAGCGGGGCGTTGGCATCAAGATATCTAACGTTTGACTAAGGAGCGCGCCTTAGCGCGTCCCGCTTGATGGATGGATTGGGCAATTACACGTTGCCTAGATAAAAAGATGCTGCGCTACAGAGCATACCAATGCCTAAAAGTGCAAAACCAGTGATTAAAAGAACGATGCCTAATTTACTCTGCACGTCAATTAGATGCTCAGTTACACCGCTAACAATAGGTTCTGTTTGGTTTTGGTTTGCGGCAATTTTTTTGAGTTGCTCAATTGATTGCTCATGAGCAATCAGACAATAAACGACCCACTTTAAAATCTCTTTAACACGCCAAGCCAATAAAATTGAACCTAGACCTGCTGCTAAAGCACCTACAATTTTTAATAAAACTACAGGGTCACATGGAAAAGTCATATTTTTGCCTCATGGGTTGATAGTGCCCAACGTTTGAATTAAGGGGCGCCGTTAGGCGTCCCGCTTGAATGATGGGTTAGGCGTCATTGTTCTCTCGCGAAAATGGTTTCGCCAAGTAGTGCTAACTCTCGCTCGGGAAACGGATGTTCGACCCACTTCTCCGCATACCCCTGCAGACCGTGCTTCGCCAGCACGCTGGTTGCGGCGGCATGCACTGCTTTTGCGTAGATAAGCGGCGTGGTGATTGTTTCCAAGAGAAGGCCTCCAGCTTCGCTTGGCTTATTGCCCCACAACTCTTGGAACTCAAGGACACGCAGGTGAATGGCGTTTATGTCTGTGTACTCGATGGACCAACGGTATTCACCAGGCTCTTCGTCAAAGCCGAACTCAAGCGCACGAGAGCCAGACATGACCGACATGGCGGACAGAACAAGGTTGCCTAGCGCGTCAGAGAGGTACGAGGCAGAGAGTTCGGCGCGAGCTTCGCCTGCTTCGACCGTGCAGGAAGACCAGCCTGTGCCAACGAGTTCGTAGGTGATACTTAGAGGAGAGTTCATGATGCCTAACAGTTATTAAGCGGACGCATCTGTCCGCTTAATAATATCTTGGAAGTTGATTTTGACATGTTATTTTTCTTTTAAAATCTAGAAGTTAGTTATAGCTTTGTACCTATAATAATTAATAGCAAGTACGGATGCAACCAATAGATATTACGGTACATTATTATGCTATTTGGAAGAAATTTGGATAACTTTAAATGACGGCTTTGGGTCGGAAACGTCGACATAAAGCGGCCTTAGCGGACATCAACGTTTAAATTAAGGGGTGTGATTAGCCTCCCGCTTGAATGAGCGAGGCTGCCGGTTATCGTAAGTTTGCACTAGACTCATTTGTAGTGAACAATGCGCACTGCCCCTCCCTCAATTAATGCAGCGTAGATGTCTTCAGATTCGGCAGCCTCAATAAAAGGATATTGCTCCAGTGCCTGCAAAGGTGTTATATCCCAAAGTGTACCCTCGCTGTCCCGGACGACAGAATGAGCCAAGAATACCTCGTAGGGTAATTGCCCAACCATATCCATATAAAGCCAACCTCGGACTGCTTGAAAATCGGGATTGTTATGACACCAAACTGTGACGTTCTCGTGGCATTGATTAAGCTGCGGTTCCCAGTCTCCAATAGATACTTTTGCTGGTGTGACTACCAATGCTTCGTTTATCCGCTGGCGGAGCGCTGAAGTATATTCGTGGTTCACCTGATGAGGAAAAGGAAAGTTCATGTTCGCAAAGTGTTTTGCCTAACAGTTATTAAACAGGAGTGTGTCCCATGCGCTCGGCATTGGCAACCATCTCGGCGCAAATTTCGTCTGGCTTTCTAGGCGAAAACATATGATCTATTGCGTTGCGCCAGATAAGCAGGTTAGTCGCAGCAGGATCATGGTTTATAGAATAGAACTGTGCATCAGGCTCACTATGGCGATTGTCCATTATCAACACGCGTGTAGGACTTAACGGAAAGGTGACCATTGCATCAGGATGCTTCAATCCGCGATGAGGGCCTATCGTGTCACCCACCATAACAGGATTGTCCGAGGTAATGAATACGGGTGTCTCACTCACTAGAATGGCCCAACGCATTTCTAGAAATAACTTGGCGATCTCGGCTGACTGACCAAGCCACTCATTCCATGCTCGCTTCATGTCTTCTTCACTGGCGTTTCGATATGCAGGCCAAGATGAATGATCAAGTTCTACCCGTTTATCATTGATAATAATAGCATCCGGCAGACTGTCTTTGCTGTCTAAAAAATCTGCAAATTGCTGGTGCACCGACTTCCAGAATTCAAATTGCTTTGGAGTCCGTAACCACATCACAGCTACCAGAAGGGCTACCATCTTGCGAAGCGGTTTCAGTGAAAAGTCAGGGAAATCGGTGCAAATTGCCTTCCACATTGGGTCGCCGAACCAACTTTCGAGATCGGCCAATTTCTTCTCTAGTGCGTCATCACGCCGTCCATCAGCATCCATTGGAGCGTAAAGATGATACTTCACCGCTACCTTATCGATCCGTTTTAGTTCTGGTTCACCCTCATTCTTGCTGAACCGCCAGATGCGCTGTCCATCCTCATCGGCCGCGAACGCTTTCAGGTAGGATTGCGGGACCCAATGGCAGCGTTTGGTGATCTGCTGAGCCATGAACTTACGACCCCACCTTGTTTTTCGTAGGCCCTATGCCGGTATCACGGAACGGAGAGTCCGATACTTCAAGCTCTGTCATTATGAAATGACGGGCTAGTCGGCGCATAATGTCGGCAGCGTTGTGCAATCTATGAAGTTCCTGGACGATGTCTGGATCAGACGGGTGCTTTTCTCTTACATGCGCCACCGCTAACCGACAGGCTTTCCAAAGATATTGATTGATATCTTCTTTGTTACATGCCTCTAAAAATATCTTTAGGCAGTGTTCATCGATGTTGTTCTGAATAAGAGGAAAGGTCTTAGCAATCCAAGGACGAATATCCTTTCCTTCTGGATAGCGGACTTCCAGCACTTTGAAATAACTAAGTACAGCATAGCTGATCATGAAATTCTGTTCGGCATTTCTGCCTTCACGATAAAGTGCGAGGGCGCGTCGAACCTCATCTGATGCAGGAATACTCCGATCGAAGACCCAAAGGTCGGTAGTCACGAAGGCAAGGTTGCGCTTTTGCACGGCGACTGGCACTGGATTACCTGACCAGCCATCCTGCATAATTGCATATTGATCGTCGCACCAGGTCAGCAGACTGAGAAAGCGATTGATGACTGTCATCGCCGCTTCTAAACTCAGTTGGTTTGCCTGCAAGTCGATGTGAACCGATTGCACATGCTCGGCGGTCTTTGGCATCAAGACGAGTGTATAGCGATCAAACTCGATCAGCATTTCCTCACGTGGCCAAGTTACCTGATTATCGACTCCGATATTCAAGTAGCGTGATGATGGATTAGTACCTAATCGAAGAAGGCGTACTTGCTCTGCATCTTCCTTGTCGTATTCTGAGCCATCGCCAACCGGTTGCGACGGAAATGCCCTTGCCCTTGCGATTTTCCGCGATAACTCTTCGAAAAACCACTTATTTAAAACCAGCTCTCTACTAACGGGGGAATTCCGTTTTTCAGCGTCAAAGCTAGCACCAGCTTGAAGAAGCGATACGGCCTCATTTCGTACAAATGAATGTTCATGCCTTACGCCATTATGTTCATAAGTGATAACCGCAAGTCCATGACTGTTCGTTCCAGTCTCTGCGACCGAAAGCCGTATTGCAATAATGCTCGACCGAGCTTCTTCATTGGTGAGGATATAGCAGAGCGCATCGGTTATAGTTTTTGCGTTGCCAAATGCTTCGATTGCTCCACCCACCGCTTTGAGTTTTCCGATCACGGCTACCACATGACCTGCCCAGTCAGGTCTGGAGGCCACCAGTCCGAGCAAGGCATTGACAATCTGTTCATCAGTAAGCGGACAGTCGCGTTTGTCTCGCCCGCGTGGCAGTTTTGCACTGGCTCGTAGCGATTCAAATCGTAGGTCCATATCATGATAACTGTCAGTAGTTACGTCACTACCACTGCATAGTTCGACCAGAAGGTTTGATAATGTTTTAGCAAGCATTTAATAAAATATTAAGGTATTGAGAATGGAAGCTTAGATTGTGTGGAATACATATTTAATCTTGCCGCTTCCAGTCATCTTCCCATATGTCGAGAGTCATTGGAACAGTGAGCCTATCTTTACCTTTCTCATCATTGCGCCGTTTCTCTTCAGCGTAAACAGCAAGCGAAAGATAGATAATTGCAGCACGAGCCAGCTTAAGTTGCCGCAAGGTCTTGGATATTAGGTCGTCCACAAGAATATCAAAGATACCTACCTTTGGTGTTTCCGACGTGAACGAAGATATCGTACGCAGAAAGTTGTCATGCACCGATATGAATTTATGTTCCATATGGTTACGTAACTCTGATAGCAATTGCGCATCGGGCTCAGTGAGGTCCCGAAAATCGTCCTCAAAAATGTCTTTCGAAAGCCAGAACAATCCCCGTAAAGGCCAATTCGCCATGCCATCAAGTGAGGGATGCAGAGTTTTTCCCTTGCCTTTATCGAGCCATATATTACGGAAATTCACATTTCTCTCGGAATGACCGAGAGCGAGATAGGCGTTTAGTAGAAACGCAGTTTTGTCAAAAATCGCATACGCACCACGAAACGCCATCTTTATACGCTCCACGCCGAATCCAAATGCCGGATAATCGAGTGTATTAAAAAGAAGTACACCTCGATCCGAGAAATGCACACCCTCCGATTTCATTCCTTCATATAATGCGAAGCGTGCGGAACAAAATTCCTGCTTAATAATATTGAAGTGGTGTATGACATATGGTGGCCCTGGCCCGTCATCAATACCAACGGTGATTGATGGCAACGTCATTACATCTTGAGCCGCTATTGGATTAGGGCCAACATCATTGAGAGGGTTGATGAAAAGTCTTTGATTTAGACACCAGCGCCGGTATTCGCGCTCTTTCTTTCCCCGGCCCATCGAATGATTTTCAAGATCAAGGCCTGCGGCCATCTGCGGAATATCATAATAATTCCAGATGGCTGCCAGCCGATTTGAGAAATGTTCAACTGCCAGGCGATTGTCGGGGCTATCGTGCAAGGCGTCTTTATCACATGCCATCGAAAGCGAATGCCCGGCGAAAATCATCAACACGGCTTTGTGGCCGCGATCATGCAATGCACCTGCATAATATGCAAGACCAATACCTCGATTACCGCTAGCCATCGCGAATCCGGGAACGGCAACAAGTGCGCGATCCCAGTATTCAATTGCTTCGACAAATCTGCCTATATGGTTCAGGATGTTGCCAAGATTGGTGTAAATTTGTGCCTGTACTATTCGGTTTAATTCGATAAAACCTGGATGTCGAATCGCCCGGCGAAGCTCAAATATTTCACTATCGATGGCTTCACTTTTCCAAATCCATGATTGCCAATCAGGTGACATATGGCGTCTAGCACTCCATATGTTGGCACGAAAGTAATGGGCTTGGCTTGCTTGCTGATCAGGCACTTTACCCAATAGAAACTGGTCGAGCAGAGCGTTGGCATGGTCGAGCGCGGGTGGTGATTTTGCGTCATCGCCCAAGTCTATAATCATCCCGATTAATTCCATTGCTTTACGCGGAGAAAGACCATCGAGATTTTTGGTCATCAAAGAGGCTAAACTTGGCTTACGCGATCTTTTTGCCATTAGCGCGAGGGTCGGATTTTCAGAACTGAGGAGCGAATACTGGTGGCATCATTCGGACCAAGATTCAGATCAAGGCAAAGCTTATAAAATTCTTCTGCCCCAGATTTCGGTTCAAGTCGGTGGGTGCTAGCAAGTTGCCGGGCCGTTGCTGTCAAAGTTGCAATATCGCCGGAGGTTATTGAGCCACAATTTTCAACGGTGCGGGCATAATCGGTGATTATTGGCAACGGAAGATCGGCACCATGAATGAAGTAGCGCAGGTATTTGAGAAAATGGCTGTGACGTAGCATTTTGTCAAAGTCACCAGTGTTGCGTAAAAACAATTCTTGCCGCGAGCTGCCACGACCGCCCACGTGATACTCTGGATCAGAAAAGTACTTCAGTCGCTGATCTGGTATGGCGTTGCGTTTGAGCAAGCTTTCTGTCAACTGGACAACCAGATCACCGTTGGTATGAAAAGCCTGGATATTGCCGAGCGTGTCATGCGGATCGAATTTGATTGCCTCGACAAGCTCGATTTCTCCTGGTGTTAACGGGATTGTAAATGGTCCATTTTGCATGGCAATAGCATAACTCGAAGCGAGTCAAACAAGAAATCAAAGCCAGAATAAATTGTGTTGCTTTTTCTCTGTGCGCTAGGCACCAAACATTGAATGCTACTCTGGTCAGATAGAAGCAACTAATTGGCAAATTCAATTATAAGATGCTGAATGATCTTCCAGATAGGAGCTTAAAAAGTTTTCATACTTTTAACACTCTGATAAGCAAATTCAATAAACTCATTATCAATTAATTCGTTCTTCTGTTTTGTCTTGTACAAATCAAGCAAAAAACTTACTACGAGAGCAATTACTATTAAGTATCCTAACCAATAAAATGATGGTGAAGCGATCACTGCACCTGTTAGTAAAATTGCTAAATAGTACAAAAATCCAACAATAAAAAATCTATTGAATATAGATTTTTTTCCTAACGCGCTTAGTTCACCTTCATTATTTAGACTAGAAAATATATTGGCGTTTTTATTGTACAAAAACGATATACCAAAATCTTTGTTATTAATCTTAGAATATAAGACAACTACTTCTTGATCATTCTTAACATTGAAATTGCTGTTAGTTAAATTAATTACTTTTTCTTGCCCTGACTCATTTTCTTTAATCCAAAATTCAATTTTCTGAAATGTGGTAGATTCAATTTGCGGTGAGTTAATGTAGCCGCTACCTTGAGCAATCACACTGCCACCCCCAGAAGAACTTACACTTGTTTCAGCCCATCTTTTAGTTTCAATCACTTTCCCCGTAACTGCATATAACTCAAGATTACGACCAAAAATATTTTTATTAAATACTTGCGTCATTTCTTTTTTCTTTCTATTTAGTGAAGTGATTTGAGTGTTAGCAATAATGATTTAGAAACGCCAAATGTTAAGTATATTCTACATAATTCCGAGTATACTCGGAAGACGCAATGTAATTATTTAACCATCCTTTCAGGATGGCGAAATTAGATAATCAGAACCTTGGTAAAGTACTTAAAGCATTCAGATTGGATGTAGGGAAAACACAAGAGCAGGTAGCGTTAGAAGCTGGTCTCGATAGAACTTATATTTCAATGTTGGAGCGAGGAGAGGCTAGTCCTACTTTTATAACACTTGAAATTATTGCAAAAACTTTAAATGTAAAAATCTCTCAAATAGCTCTAAAGTACGAAGAGAATTTGTAGTACTTTATAATTTTCTAATTAATCATAATTGATGTTTTTTATAAGTTTCCCCATGTAATTCTTTAGATGTGGTTGTACATTATCAATCACAAAGAAAATGACTTGGAGGCGTTAATAACTCACCACTCATTTCAGGGTAGTAAAGCCGATGCTGCCCTCCCTGTGAAAGAACACCAATAGAATTTTTAAACTTTAGGTGTTTGGGAAGAACGCCCTTAGTCTGAGTTACCCAATTAGCAAACTTTTGAAATTCAGTTGCTGATAACCACCCGTATCTTTGACGGTCTTCACCCCAGCGATAATCGCAAACATAAATTTTGATTATCTGCCGATCTTTCAATACAAACGAGTCCGAACAGACTTTTATTTCAATATTAATATTTCTCTCACAAATCATTCGTTTTAAGCTTTTAAAAGTTTGCAAACACTCATGATCAATGTGGTAGCGTAGTGTCGAGACATTAGGCAATAAGCGCTTTTCACCTGTGATTGAAGCATGCATGGCGAGAAAAAACTTGCCAACGATAGTTCTATGATTTCCACTGGTTTGGGAATACCAGTGATTTCCGTCATAGGAAACAACTTCAATTCCTCTCAAATCGTTCAAATAATATTGAGGATTGGTATCCGCAAGCTTTAGGCAGCGCTGCATTTTCCCATCCTTCCATTGGGGATTGGACACTGCCTCAAGCCAGGTTTGGCCTGCATAATGATCCCACTGACCAACTATTTTTCCCGGTTCAATATCCTGATTGGCATGCTCAATTAAAAACACAAAGTCTTTGTACCGTGGCATATCTGGGTCATTGTCAATGTAATCGGGATAATCCTCATTCAAATGCCTGATTTTCTGATGAGCCCACTCTGGCGAGTTTTTTAGGATCCAGTCCCAAAGCTTTTGAGTTTTCCAGTTAACTATAGACATTTTTATTCTGTATTTTTTGTAATATTACTTTGAGTTGTTCCTTGTACATATCTCACCATACCAGTTAACTATTTTGAAGAAAACAAAATAATACATGCTTATGTAGTATCACATAAGATATGTTGTAATTCATTGATTTATATAGACATATTGCATTGTTTTTCGACGTCGTGCTATTGTGCTAGACCACTCAATTTTGGGTGTTTAATGTCGTTTATTTTAGAAGGAGAGATGATTTATCTAATAGAGTAGAAAATTAATTAGGCAGGCCAGAAAACTAGACGTATAAAAGCAAAAACCGCAAACCAAATATCCTGGAGAGGGTTTGGAGTGCGGGAATTTTACTGTAATCGATTAACTACAGATAAATTCTGCTCTTTCATACTTCCCATGTCAAGTATTTACAGACATGTGACCTTTCCCCTACGCCTTTACAAAAATCGCCGAAACATTGGCAGGGCCAAACTTTGCCCAAAATTATGGAAAAGGAAATACAAATGTATAGCATGACAACTCAAATGGAAAGCCCATTTGATACCAACAAAAAGGGCCAGCATTATTTGAAATCTGCTGGAATTAAGTCAGAACTAAATTCATATGATGTCGGGAGAATGACTGAAGAGCAAGCATTTGAATATTTTGTAACCGAGCGATGGGGCGACAGAAATAATATTATGTGTCCAGAATGCAAGGTTATCAGTAAGCATTATTTCGATAAAAGAAATCAGCGTTGGCGCTGCAAAAATATTGAATGTAGAAAAGATTTCAGCATATTCACAGGAACCGTATTTCATTCTCGAAGGCTCCCTTTTCACAAAATTCTATGCTTTCTTACTATGTATGTGAGTGCGCCATATGGAATTTCCTATAGCTCAGCTAAAGGCATGCTCAGCATTCAATGCAAAACAGCTCAGGCATTCATGGGTAAAATAAGAGAACTATTTATTAGGTCTTCTATCAATCAACCCAAACTGAAGGGTTTGATACATATGGACGGCGGGTATTTCGGTGGGAAACCCAGACATGGACGAATAAGGAGGGTGGATAATACTCAGATTGCTGATTACGTTAATTCGAGTTTGATGGCTAAGACCAGCACTCCGAAGGCCACTATTGTTGCGAATGCCAAGAAGCGCTATACAAAAAGACGAGTTGTCATGGTATTACGGGAATTGTCGACCATCAAAGGTGAAGGTGCTACAAGAACGATAGTAGCTTTAGTTGATTCTGAAACTGAAAAATTCGCTTTGTCCTTGGCTTTGAAATATATAGAACGTGGATCAACAATCATGACCGATGAAAGTCCTGCTTATAATCAGTTATCTAAATATTTTCATCACGAAACAGTTGAACATGCCAAAGAGTTTGCCACAATCGACGGTGTCAATAGCAATCAAGCTGAATCATACTTTTCTCGATTGAGACTCCATGAGTACACAATCCGCAGGAGAATGGAACCAAAGTATATGTGTGATATAGCTTGGGAAATGGCATGGCGTGAAGATGTTAGACGTAAAAGTTATAAGCAAAGGGTTTCTCAGCTACTTGATCTGATCTTTACTAATGGCCTATCTATTTACTGGAGAAGGTATTGGCAAAAAAATAATAGAGCTGGAGAACTGATTTGGTCTCCGGAAAAAGATATTCATGAAATACGAACTTTGAATAGCTAAAACTTAAGAGGAGGGTGTCCTGAATTTTGTGTAAACGTCGGTTAATTACCGCTGAGGCATCCTCTCCTCAAATTGAATAGTAAACCTATTTAAAGCAGGTTTCCAATCACGCAGTGGCATCGTCCATTTCTTGCTGATGTTAATCAGCGCCAAATAGAACAATTTCATCACAGACTCATCATTGGGAAATGAGCCACGGCTTTTCGTTACTTTACGTAAGCTCATGTTCACCGACTCAATGGCATTAGTGGTGTAAATGATTTTGCGTATTTCTGGCGGATAATCAAAGAACGGCGTAATACGTGCCCAATTGTTACGCCAGGATTGTGCAATCGGTGGATAGGCATCATCCCAATTCGCTTCAAACTCCGTCAGGTATTGCTCCGCCTCATCCATCGTTGCTGCCGTATAGACGCGCTTCAAATCGGCAGCCACAAGATCACGTTTATTCCAGCCCACATAATTCAAACTGTTACGCACCATATGCACAATGCAGAGCTGCACCGCAGCTTTGGGATACACAGCCTCAATGGCTTCAGGAAAGCCTTTCAAACCATCCACGCAGGCGATGAAGATGTCTTGTACGCCACGATTCTTGAGTTCGGTGACAACGCTCAGCCAGAACTTGGCTCCTTCGGTCTGGGCAATCCATAAGCCCAACACTTCTTTCTCACCCTGCATATTGATGCCAATAGCAAGGTAAACTGCCTTGGCGCGAACAGCCCCGGCATCACGTACTTTGACATGGATGCAATCTAGATACACCACTGGATAAACAGCATCCAGTGGCCGTGACTGCCATTGTTTAACATCATCCACCACGGCATCGGTGACCGATGAAATGAGTGTTGGCGAAACTTCCGTGCCGTACATGTCAGTAAGATGAGCTTGAATCTCACGCACTGTCATACCGCGTGAGTACAGTGAGATGATCTTGTCATCAAAGCCAGTCCAGCGGGTTTGGTGCTTGGGGATCAGTTGCGGTTCGAAGCTGCTGTCGCGGTCGCGGGGGATTTCAATCGGGAACTCACCAAACTCGCCCTTCAAAGTCTTACGGCTTTTACCATTCCTAGCATTGCCGGTGCTGTTGGTAACGGTCTCATGTTTGTCATGGCCAAGGTGCTCAGCCATCTCGGCTTGAAGGGCACGTTCAACCAGTGCTTTGGTAAGTTGTTTGAGAAGACCGTTCTCACCTATCAGGTCTTCTGGCTTTTTATAGTTGGCTAATAAACTATCAATTAAATCGTTAGGTAAAGCTTTGGGTAAGGTCATTTTTTATCCATTTCTGAAAATAGCAGTTTCCTGCAAAATGACGTTTACACAAAATTATTTACACCCCC
>JANOHT010000226.1:0-7326 GCA_031406605.1 Methylotenera sp.
GGAATCTTTTCGCCTGGGCGCACTCGCAACATGTCGCCAACATGTACATGAGTCAATGGGACATCCTCTTCCAGCCCATCTTTACTGATACGTCGCGCGGTTTTGGGCGCTAGGCCAAGCAAAGACCTAATCGCGGCAGAGGTTTGCGAACGCGCTTTAAGCTCAAGAATCTGACCAAGCAATGTCAGCGAAATAATCACAGCTGCTGCCTCGAAGTAAACGGATATGCGACCCATCGCCATGAAAGATACAGGGAACACACTCGGAACAACCGTAGCGATAACGCTGTAAATAAACGCTGCTGATGTACCCAAACCAATCAATGTCCACATATTTGGGCTGTGATTAATGACAGACTGAACACCCCGCTCGAAGAAAGGCCAACCTGCCCAAAGCACAATAGGTAAACTGAGAACGAGTTCAATCCAACTCTGCGTCACCATTTCAAACCACTGCAAACGGTGACCCGCCATCGCTAAGAACGTGACAGCCACTGTAAACGGCAGTGTCCAAATAAAACGTCGTTGAAAGTCTAATAACTCTGGGCTAGCGCCATCTTCTAAAGTAGGCATTTCTGGCTCTAACGCCATGCCGCATTTAGGACAAGTGCCGGCCTGATCTTGCCTAATCTCAGGGTGCATCGGGCAGGTATAAATCATACCCGTAGCGATTGTAGTGGTTGTGACAGTTTCAGGCTCTAAAGCGAAGGGGCTATGGGTTAAGTAATTTGGGGTTAAGACATTTTGGGTTGAGGCAGCATCCGAATATTTAGCGGGATTAGCAGCAAACTTGGTTTTGCAGCCGGTACTGCAAAAGTAAAATTTCTGACCTTCGTGACTGAGCGCATGCGGCGACTGCTCTGTCACTTTCATCCCGCACACTGGGTCTTTTAACGATTGCAGTTCTAGGTCATTCAGATTCATGTTGATTCACTCCTCTGGATTATTAACACAAATTAACAGCAGCAGCCACTTTTTCCTTGTGGTTTTTGAGCATAACTGGCCGCATCTATACCGTAACCAGCTGCTATTACAGCTGATTTCAACTGTTCAGTAGAGGCAAACTTCTCATCGTATTGCACTGTCACTTGACCCGTTGATAATGACGCGTTTACATCATTAACACCATGAACCGCCATCAGCGCTCGCGTTACACTGCTGGTACAACCACCGCAGGTCATTCCTGTCACTTGCAAGTTTTCTGTTTGCATCATAATTTCCTCTAAAGTATTTAGATAAAATTTAGTTAGTACATCAACAAATTTTTATCTAAAGCACTAATAGTTAGTGAGCCATACCGCGACAAAGTTCGGCACAACGGTTACAAGTTTCAGCACAATTTTCACAGCGACTCATTGCCTGCTCATTACATTCAACAGCTAAGTTCTAGCAGGCTTCTGCACAAAGTGCACGCATGTTTCATGGGCAAACTATCCGTACGGTTGAGGTTGTTGTCAGGCGGCAAATATCAGCGCATTCAATCTCAAGCACAACGTAGATACCCATCACACCAAGACCGTATTTCTTTTGGATTAAGCATTTTGAATTTTTAGTGTTATTTGTAATTACATACATCATGTTCAGCTTAGTATGTATTGTCAGTGCGTTAGCACACAGACGCAGTTGTTAACTAAATACTGGTTGCCATTTATAAAAACTGGTAGATTTTTAGAAAACTATTATTGGAACATTGATCAAACAACTATTGATGAAAGCACTTATTAAGCATCGTTTGCTTGATTAATATTTAACCCGCAATTAGATTGCGGTTGATTGACAATACCACTGAAAATATGTGGTAATGGCTTAATTAACGAACGTATTTCATGGAACGCTTATCTATATGGCTAATAAAAAAATTGAGGGTGTAGCAATCTCATCGCCCTCATTAAAACTAGCTAAAAGTAACCGTGCTTCCAAAAAAGGGGTTACTAAGAATTTCCGTATCGTTGGCATCGGCTCTTCAGCTGGAGGCTTAGAAGCCTTAGAACAGTTCTTTAGCCATATGCCCGCAGATAGCGGCTTAGCCTTCGTGCTAGTTTCTCATCTTTCCCCTGACCATGTCAGCATGCTCACTGAGATTTTGCAACGTATCACCACAATGCCGGTAGTCGAGGTTCAAGATCAAATGCAGGTGTGTGTGAATAGCGTTTATACGATTCCACCCAACCGTGACATGGCGATTTTTAATGGCAGGTTGTTGCTAAGCACACCTAATGAGCCACATGCGCAACGCTTACCTATCGATCAGTTTTTCCGCTCACTTGCACAAGATCAAGGTAATAATGCGATTGGCATTATATTGTCTGGCACTGGTAGTGATGGCACGCTGGGCTTGCGAGACATTTTAGACGCTGGCGGGGTGTCTTTGGTGCAGGATCCAACGACCGCAAAGTTTGACGGCATGGCATCCAGTGCAATTAAAGCTGGATATGCTAGTTATATTTTACCAGTTGGAAAAATGGCCGAAGTGATGACGAATGGCTCAGACACAGAAACACAACCTCTAACCACACACCTAAATAACAACCTTTTCAAGGCACAATCACAGCAAAATGTACTGCAAAAGAAAAATTTAAATTCACCCTATTTGCAAAAGAAATTAGTACCGGCACCGATAACCGATAGTGACATGGCACATATATTAGTGCTCTTGCGTACGATTACAGGTCAAGACTTTTCGCTGTACAAAAAAAGTACAATTGGTCGCCGTATTGAGCGTCGTATGTTGCAGCACGATATTGAAAGCACTGAGCTTTATGTGCAATATATCAAAAAAAATCCTGCAGAAGCACGTATCTTGTTTAAAGAGTTGCTCATCAATGTCACCAACTTTTTTCGTGACACAGAGGCTTTTACTATATTGCAAAAAGAAATTTTGCCACAGTTATGCAAAGATAAATTCGACGACTACGTGTTTCGTGTATGGGTAGCGGGCTGCGCTACTGGTGAAGAAGCCTACTCTATCGCAATTCTATTACGAGAACTTAAAGATGAGACGCACCAAGAATTTAAAGTGCAGATATACAGCACGGATTTAGACGAGGACGCGATAACCATTGCACGCGCAGGCATTTACTCGAATAATATTGTGCAAGATGTCTCGCCAGAGCGTCTGCGACGATTCTTCGTTAAAGAAGAAACTGGTTATCGAATCAAAAAAGAAATCCGCGAGATGGTTGTATTCGCGGTGCATAACGTGATTAAAGACCCGCCGTTTACTAAGCTTGATTTGCTAACATGCCGTAACCTCATGATTTATCTTGAAGGCGAGCTACAAAACCGGTTAATCCCTGTGTTTCACTATGCACTCAAAAAAGATGGCACATTATTTCTCTCGCCATCTGAAAGCATTGGTAATTTCACTGAACTTTTCACCCCCATTAACCGTAAATGGAAATTTTACGTGGCTACACATACTGTTTCATCAACTCACACCGTGATGACCACGCCATTGGCTTGGGTTAAAGGCAGTCGCAGCAGAGTATTAGAGGAAAATATGACACAAAATAAAGATATTGACTTTAAAGAGCCTAATTTTGGTGAAATGACACGTAGATTACTCGTTCAATATTTTGCACCCGCATCGGTGATTACCAATCTTAAAGGCGACATACTTTACGTGCATGGTGAAACTGGAAAATACCTGCGCCCGGCGCCCGGCGAAGCGAGCCTGAATGTAGTTGAAATGGCTCGCGAAGGTTTGGAGCGAGAACTGAGCTCCGCCATCCACATGGTGACTAGCCAAAATACACCTACTATTAGCCGAGAAATGCAGGTAAAAACAAATGGCGGATTTACTACAGTCGCTTTAAGTGTTCGATCATTGCCAAGCTCAGAGAATAAACTTGAAAATGGCTTAACAGGTAGCAAGAGTAATTCCAGTTTATTACTCATTAGTTTTGAAGACGTAGTAACACCAACGACTAATCCAAAACACAAAAAAACAGCCAAACCTGCCGAAAAAGGACGTATTGAAGAGCTTGAGCTCGAGTTGGTTTTTACCAAAGAAAGCTTACAGGCCACCATTATGGAGCAACAAGCGTTTAATGAAGAGCTGAAGTCTACCAATGAGGAATTACAGTCAACCAACGAAGAATTGCAATCAACTAATGAAGAGCTAGAGACCTCTAAAGAAGAGTTGCAATCAGTAAACGAAGAACTCATTACGGTAAATGCCGAGTTGCAGTCTAAGATTGAACAACTGGCAGGCATGCAGAACGACATGAAGAATCTGCATGACAGCATCAATATTGGCACTGTGTTCCTCGACCAGCATATGAATATTCGCCGATTCACGCGCGATGCGACTAAAGTTTACCGATTAGTGCAATCTGATTTAGGTCGCCCATTAGCGGATATTAAGTCTGATCTTATATTTGATCCCAAGTCTGACCCTAAATCTGATATTAAGGTGGAAGAAGACTTGCTTAATGAAGCGCATAAAGTACTCGAAACATTAGTTTCTTTTGAACGCGAAGTATTAACCAGTAACGGCACTTGTTATTTGCTACGTATTCAGCCTTACCGCACGCTAGACAATGTGATTGAAGGCGTAGTATTAACTTTTACTGATATCAGTCAGCGCATAAAAGCGGAGGTAGCTGTGCAGCATGCCTTAGAGCTATCAGAAAGCATCGTCGACACCATACGCGAACCGTTATTAGTATTAGATGCAAACTTGCAAATTGTGTCTGCCAATCGTGCTTTTTGCGAGTATTTTCATGTGTCTGCAGCAGATACCAAAGGGCGAAAAATATATGATCTAGGCAACCGTCAGTGGAACATCGCCGCTTTACGCGAGCTGCTGGAAACTATACTTCCTCGCGACCAAACCTTTGAAGGTTATTTAGTTGAGCATAATTTTCCAATCATTGGACACCGAAAAATTATGTTGAATGCACGCTGTATTGCTGGCAAAGTAGAACAACCCTCGTTAATTTTGCTGGCGATGGAGCAAGTAGAGTCTGGATCAAATGAGGTTAAGTTATGATGAGAAAAAAATGGGATGGTGGAGATAGGCGTAAATTACTAAGGGATGATGCAGAGTCCATGCTTTCAAGCCTATCTCCTGATGAACTCAAAGCGCAGCCTAACGAAATATTGCTACATGAACTTATGGTACATAAGGTCGAACTGGAAATGCAGAATGAAGAGTTGCGTAAAGCGCATCTTTCTATGGAAGAAGCACGAGATCGCTACTGGCACCTGTATGAGTTTTCGCCTGTCGGCTATATTACTGTAAGCCGTGAAGCAGTCATTAGTGAAATCAACCTTACCGGTTGTTCAATGCTTGGGGTAAATCGCACCAAGATACTTAACCATCGCTTTCCGAGTTGTATCGCACCTCACGAACAAGACCGTTGGCACCGCTTGTTTCTTCACATCATGGAACACGAGGATAACGAGAAGCAGGCATTTGATCTTGAAATGCTACGCAATGATGGCTCTACTTTTCATGCCCATCTTGATTGCCTTCGTTTGAGAATTGAGGATTCGCAACCGCTCTTGCGTATCGCGTTGACTGATGTTAGCAAGCTTAAACAAGCGGAAGCAAGTCTACGTATCGCAGCCATCCTTTTTGAATCTAAGGAGCCGAGAATGGTAACTGACGCTAATAAAGTGATTCTGCAAGTTAACCAAGCCTTCATTAGCAATACTGGTTACACGACTAAAGATATCGCTGGTCAGAAGCCAAGCTTCTTGAAATCCGGTCGGCATCAACCTGACTTTTACAAAGCCATGTGGGAAAGCATTAATCACGATGGCGTTTGGGAAGGTGAGATTTGGAATAAGCGGAAAAATGGTGAGATTTATTCAGATTGGCTACAAATTACTGCAGTTAAAAATGATTCAGGCGACATCACAAATTACGTTGGTATTTACTCGAATAACAGTGCTAAGTAAGCAAAACAACTTAACACAATATTTTTCATAGTTGATTCTAATTAACTATCACATTACTAATCATTTTGAAATGTGTGCAGTCGCACAGACAAATTTTAAATTTGTGTATACATTTCAATTGTAGGCTAGGTTATTTATGAAATAAAAAATCCCTGTCTGCTTTCTGAATGGAGAATGTTTGATATGGAATCATTATACTAAGACCAATTAAAATGATTAATACTATGAAAAATTTTCCTATCGTTTGTGTAGGAGGCTCTGCTGGCGGGCTTGATGCCTATATCAGGTTATTGAGCAATTTACCGAGTGACATGGATGTGGCGATTGTGATTGTGAATCACATGAGAAGCATGCCAACCCATCTGCATGAGATTCTTCCACGCTATACCACAATGCCAGTCGAACTGATTACAGATAGTTTATCAATCAAACCTAACCATGTTTTTATCATCCCTGAAAACCGAGATTTACATGTAAAAGATGGTGAATTCGATCTAAAGCCAATTTCGAAACCAAGAGGCTGGCCTAATGTCATTACCGTTTTTCTTCGTTCGCTGGCAAATTGCTGGGATGGTAAGCTGATTGCAGTAATCGTGTCTGGTTATGATGGTGATGGCTCTGAAGCAATATGTGAAATTAAAGAAGTGGGTGGCATCACAATCGCACAAAAGCTCAATACAGCCAATCAACCAGACATGCCAGAGAGCGCAATTGCTAGTGGATGTATAGACTTTGTGTTATCTCCAGAAGCTATCGCTAAAGAAATTGTGCGAATTGCTCGCAATGAAGATTAGCTCGGAGTGAAGATTAAACAAACTGAAGACCAACCTGTATTTGAACGCACCGCCATCCATGATAGTGCTGGTGTGTCTTAACTCTCAAAATATCCTCAACTGAAAGTAATATGTATAGTGATTTTCGCATCGCCACATTTAACATCCATAAAGGCCTAACGCATTTCAACGCCCGCTTCGCCTTGCATCATCAACGTGAGGTGCTGCAAAAATTACATGCTGATGTAGTATTTTTGCAAGAAGTACAAGATGTACATGCACTTAAAAGTAAGCGCTTTGCAAAATGGCCAATCGCTGGGCAAGCAGAGTTTTTAGCAGACTCCGTTTGGCCAGATTTCGCATATGGGAAGAACTCAGTCTATCCCGCTGGGCATCATGGCAATGCTTTACTTTCCAAATTTCCGATTATAAAAACGCATAATCAAGACATCTCTGCTCACACCTCAGAGCAGCGCGGTATGTTGCACTGTGAAATCAACATTCCACAATGGGATAAACCACTGCATGCAATTTGCCTGCACTTAGGCCTATTTGCGCACTGGCGACATCAGCAATTATTGGCTGTGGCCGCCTACATTGAGCAATATGTGCCCGCTGATGCAACGTTGATTATTGCAGGAGACTTC
>JANOHT010000196.1:0-3999 GCA_031406605.1 Methylotenera sp.
ATACTTCACCAGATACCCAAAATAGTGGGAAGCTTTGTGTGAGTATCTGATTCACTAAACGATTCAGTTCGCTGACAGTCATAACTTTACGATTTAATTCTATGCGAGTTAAATCGTTATTAGCTGTGTTGCTACTAGGTATATCGTTAATTAAATCTAAGTTGTTTTGCTCGTTCAAAATACGTTTAATCCGTTACAATCTATCTAATTATTATAGGTGTTAAATAAGATGATGCATCAATTATGCAATAAATTATTCGGTGGCCGCACCGGTTATTTTTTAGGCTCTATGGCAAGTTTTGGTTTAGTTGGTTTGGCGTTATTCATCCAAACCCAGTATAAGCTAGAGCCTTGCCCGCTGTGTATCTCACAGCGCATGGTATTCATGGGCTTGGGGCTAATTTTCTTAGCTGCTGCGATTCAAAAACCGGCACAATTGGGTCGTAAAATTTATGCCGTGTTATTAGTGTTAACTTCTATCGGTGGTGCTGGTGTTGCCATTCGCCATTGGTATCTGCAGGCACATCGTGAAAGTATGATTGCTGATTGTGGTGTAGGTTTTGACTATATGTTTGAGAATTTTCCACTGCAAAAAGCACTCACCTTAATTTTTCGCGGTACTGGTGATTGTGCCGCGATTGATTGGACATTGCTTGGTCTATCATTACCACAACTCGCACTAATTTCTTATGCAGGCTTTGCTGTTTATGCAATTTGGTTATTAAAAAGTAACAAACTATGAGTGATGAAACAGACACATTAACAAGCTGGTTGCCAAGTATAAAGTTAGGTGGTTACGCAGTGATGATTTTATTGTTGGGATGTATTGTTTATGGCTGGTTTAATAACTTTACTTTTTGGCATGCCTTTGCAGATGCGGGCTTATATTCAAGTATCGCGCATGCCCTTTACTATGGGGTATTTGCTGGACCTATTATTTTTGCAAGCGTCACATTATCAGCACACTTTTTGATTAAAAAATAAAAATGAATTTTAAAACAATAGACCATTTTGTCGGCAATACGCCACTCGTCAAATTACAACGTATGGCAGGTACTACAAGCAATACTATTTTACTAAAACTTGAAGGCAATAATCCAGCAGGCTCGGTGAAAGACAGGCCAGCTTATAGCATGATTACCCATGCGGAAGCGCGTGGTGAAATAAAACCAGGGGACACCTTAATTGAAGCTACTAGTGGTAATACGGGCATTGCACTAGCCATGGTAGCGGCCATGCGCGGCTATAAAATGATATTGGTGATGCCTGAAAATCAAAGTATAGAGCGTCGTCAAAGTATGCGTGCTTACGGTGCAGAGCTGGTGCTAACGCCCAAAGACGGCAGCATGGAGCTGGCACGCGATGTAGCGATGAAATTACAAGCGGAGGGCGAGGGGATTGTGTTGGATCAGTTTGGTAATTCAGATAATCCTTTAGCGCATTACGAAGGTACTGGCCCAGAAATTTGGCGTGATACGGGTGGAAAAATCACACATTTTGTTGCGAGTATGGGTACTACGGGTACGATCATGGGCGTTTCTCGCTATTTAAAAGAACAAAACCCAAATATACAAATTATCGGTGTGCAGCCTGAAGAGGGCGCACAAATTCCTGGTATTCGTAAATGGCCAGTTGAATATATGCCCAAAATCTTTGATGCCAAACGTGTGGATGAATTACGCTATGTCAGCCAAAAGAATGCTGAAAACACCACACGTAAATTAGCCACTGAAGAAGGTATTTTTGCAGGTATTTCAAGTGGCGGTGGTCTATATACGGCTTTGCAATTATCAAAAGAAGTAGAAAACGCAGTCATTGTGACGATTGTTTGTGACCGTGGTGACCGTTATTTGTCAACAGGGGTTTTTCCTGCCTAAATGTGTCGTTTCTTGTGGATTGTTTCGCTTGCAATCGCTAGCCTGTTTTGCCAGCAGGCGATGGCGATTAGTACTATTCTGATTCAAGTAGGTTCGGTAGATGCGCCTGTAGGTCAGCTTAAGAATGCGCAGTTTCAGGTAGATTTAAAAGGCACCGAGCCTACACTCAAATTGCATGCTGAGATAAAACCGACCAATGAAAAAGAGTACATCCCTTTTGATTTAAAGTGCGATCAGTTTAATACTGAGCAAATCGGCCAAGTAGATTGCCTGAATGGCAATTTCATTTCTCAGCGTATAAAAGCGCCATTTTCTATTCATTTTGTAAGCGATTCCTCTGATTTTGGTCTAGATATATTGTTTGATAACGCTAACTTTAGCGACGAAGCAGGTTTGCACGCAGGTGAAAAGCTGACAGGTCAAATCAAGCTCGCGGCTAAAAATGTTAACGAAATATGGCAATGGAACGGCTTAATCAGTTGGACGCAAGGCGAGTTATTTTGGCAGCCTTTTTATTTTGGCAAAGCAGGTAATTCGCTTGCGATTAACGGTACTTTTAAGCAACCCATGCTGAATATTGAAAATGCTAGCCTACTGGTGAACGAAGTAGGAAAAATGACCGCAAAAGGACAAGTCAATCTCAAAACCAACGCCGTAGAAGATATTAAGGTCAGTGCTAACGATGTGGATTTTGCGGGGCTGTATGCGATTTTTTTAAAGCCTATGGCTGAAAAATCCGCTTTCGGTAATTTAGAAGTTTCTGGGAAAGCAGATTGGCAATTTGAGATTAAGAATCTATCACCGACGAGTTTTGAGCTGAATTTGCGTGATGCCAATATTGTAGATAAAAATGGAAAATTTGCGTTTAGTCAGATGAATGCACATTTACCGTGGGATTATGACGATGTGAAGATGCTTAAACTCAACTATAAAAGTGGTCATTTGCTCAAAATGCCTTTAGGCGATACTAATTTAACGGCGGAAATCAATCGCTTTTCACTTACAACACCACAACTTGTTTTGCCGATCATGGATGGTGCTTTGAATCTTACGGATGTTTCAGCAGCACGCCTCGGCGACAATTGGAATTGGCATTTGCGTATGGAGCTACAGCCAGTTTCTATGAACGAATTTAGTAAAGCATTAGGCTGGCCACGCATGCAGGGAAAAATTTCTGGGCAAATTCCGCTTGTCACCTATGCGAATAAACAGCTGAACATGGATGGTGCTATGACTTTTAGTGTATTTAGAGGCACAATCGGGATGAACAACTTGAAGATTGATGATCCGCTAGGGGTAGTGCCGCGCTTGAATGCAGATTTAACCATGCGTAATCTAGATCTCGGTGATTTAACGCGCACATTTAGCTTTGGTAATATTGAAGGAAAATTAGATGGTGATGTGAAAAATATGGTTTTAGAAAACTGGAAGCCGGTTTATTTAGATGCCTCGATACAAACAAGCCCAGGTAAACATCTTAAAAAAATATCACAACGTGCGGTAGAAAATATTGCCGCTTTGGGTGGTCAAGGTACAGGTGTTGCCTTACAACGCACTTTCTTACGATTTTTTAAAGAATTTAATTACGATAAAATTGGCTTAAGTTGTAAATTACGTCAAGATGTATGCGAAATGGGCGGGGTTGAGTCAACCGCAACGGGGTATATCATCGTTAAAGGTAAAGGCATCCCTGCTGTTAATGTGAATGGCTATACACAAAAAGTCAGTTTGTCAGATTTGCTGAGTAGAATAAAACGTATTACCGACAGCAATACTAAAGTGATTGTGAATTAGAAATAGTTTAAATTTAATATGCACTGCAATAAAAAGAGGACAAATAATGAAACAAAGTTTAAATATTTTCGCGTTAATGTTAATGGTGATGACCATGTTAAGTGCATGTGTGACTATTAACATTTACTTTCCTGCCGCGGCAGCAGAAAAAGCAGCCGATAAAATTATTGATGATGTCTGGCAGCTAAAAGACGGCGAACAAGTGCCAGCTACTAAGCCAGCACCTACGCAATCTAAATAAACGGATTGCTCAAAAAGCAACATTTAAAGGAAATATCATGAAAAAATTGATTGTAAGTTTTTTAGTCATTGCAGCTACGTTATTATC
>JANOHT010000231.1:0-9164 GCA_031406605.1 Methylotenera sp.
GAAGCGAATATCGAAAGCATTTAATTCACGGAATGTTAGGTTACCATTGTGCAGTTGCTATCTTAATGGCTAATAGAATTAAAGAGTACTCCTCAAATACGCCTGCCCATATTTCTAAAAAAATTAATCAGTGTATTTCGAATAAAAAACCAAGAGATAAAACATTCCTTAAAATCGCATTTAATTCTATTGAAAAACTATTGATTTCTCATGATGAAGAAGATTTTCAAAAAACAAAACGTCCGCATATCAAAAAAACGTTTAATATTATGTCCAACTTCATTTAACCATTTCATAAAGATACGGAAAATTTCGATGAGTGACCGTCAGCTGGCCGATTGGCGCAACCATGCGCTTACCTTAGAATCAGAAGTGAATAAAGTCGTTGTAGGTCAGCAAACACCTATACGCTTGATTACCACTTCCATTTTTGCACGTGGTCACGTATTGCTAGAAGGTGATGTAGGTGTGGGTAAAACCACACTACTGCGCGCTTTCACGCGTGGTATTGGTGGGGGCTATCAACGTATTGAAGGTACGATTGACCTCATGCCGAATGATTTGGTTTACCACACCTATCTGGGTGAAGATGGCAAGCCACACGTCAGTCCGGGCCCGTTACTGATGTCTGGTGAGAACTTATCAGTATTCTTCTTTAACGAAATCAACCGCGCACGCCCGCAAGTTCACTCATTATTGCTACGTGTAATGGCTGAACGTAGCTTATCCGCATTTAATACAGAGCATTACTTTCCACACATGATTGTGTTTGCGGATCGCAACCAAGTGGAAAAAGAAGAAACGTTTGAAATTCCCTCAGCCGCACGCGACCGCTTCATGATGGAGATTCCAATCGTGGTGCCAAATGATGACGCCATTATGGAATCATTAGTATTTGATACCAAATTCCATAACGTAGATGCGTTAGTAGAAACTGTAAAACCGGATGTTTTACAATTTGATCAACTCAATGGCTTCTCCAGCGTTTTACAAAACAGTGTAGAAGCAAGCGATACGCTTAAAAAATATGCATTGAATTTATGGAAAGCGACTAAAGCGCCGCTTGACTATGGTGTAAAAGTAGCTGGTGTAGACATGAACCGCTTAGTGTTGTCTGGCGCCAGTCCACGCGGTATGAGTATGATGCTGAGGGCGGCGCGTGTAAATGCTTGGATGAACGAACGTAGCGCTGTCTTGCCGGAAGATATTCATGCAGTATTTCACGCTACAGTCGCACATCGCTTGGTATTTAGCCCGATTTACGAAATGCGCCGTACAGAGATTGCACGTGAGATGTTGGCAGGTATTGTTAATGCAGTTGCAGCGCCTTAATTTAAACATTCAACAACTATCAACGGTAAATTAACATGGTTGAAGACATTAAGTCGTTTAGTTATCACATAGGCTGGCGTTCCCGCGGACGTCATCCTGGGCATCATGCAAGTACGCAGCGCGGCATGGGTATGGAGTTTCGCGGTCACACCACGCTGCTCTCTTACCCGGATCCTCGCCGTATTGATATTCGCCAAACGATACGCGATCCGCTTGAGCAAGTGTACGTGCGGCTTTTCAATCAAAAAAGTGCAACGCCTGTTTATGTGATTTGTGATTTATCAGGCAGTATGAATTTTGGCGCAAAAAAGCGTAAAATTAAACTGGCTGCGGAAATAGCAGAATCAATTGCACAGTCAGCTAGTCAAAATCATGATCCGTTTGGCTTTATTGGCTTTGATGAAATCGTACGTGAAGATTGGATTAGCTCATCTTCATTTAAATCATATCGCGCAATCGAAATGGCCGAAGCATTGAAAGACTATCACCCTAAGCCAGTTAGTTGTGAGGGCATTACAGAGGTTTATCGTTACTTGCCTCGAGAACGCTCATTAGTGTTTTTAATTTCTGACTTTCATATACCTAATACCATACTAGAAAAGTCACTGTCTAATTTATTACGTCACCATATAGTGCCTATTGTATTGTGGGATTCTGCTGAGTACAAAAACCTGCCAGAGTTTGGTTTAACGAATGTCTCAGATGCTGAAACAGGCGCTAAACGCACATTGTTTTTACGCAAAAATCTACGTGAAAAAATCATAGCGTCATTTGAGAATCGTCGACAAGAAATTTATGATTTATTTATGCGTTACGACATGCCACCTTTTTATGTAGAAGGTGAGTTTGATGCAGATTTATTAACAGAATATTTTCACCAATTTGTTGCAGCCTAATCAACCAGTTTGTTACAGACCAATAAAGTAGCTACTTAAATTAAGTAAATAACACTATGAAAAAATTAATCCGTATCTTTTATAGCTTGCTTGCTCTAACGCTGACACCAAGCATTGCTTTTGCGTTAGATAGCCAAGAACTGCCTGATATTGCTGAGGGATATGTCACGATTAAAACCATCGAGCCTACGAAATTAGTCGGCTATACCGTGGGTGACGTCATTGAACGTGAGGTGATTTTAACCATTAAAGCACCCTACAAATTGATTGAAACGTCATTACCAATCACCGGTTACGAAAAACGCTATAAAGGTCAAGTCATCGGTATTGAGCTTAAAAATGTAAGTCATACCAAAAAAGAGAATAAAGGCAACACAACTTTCGACATTAAACTTGCCTATCAGGTATTTACTAATAACGTCGTAGCCAAAACTGCTTCGCTAGGTCCAGAGTACCTAAATTTAATTAACACTCAAGATAGCAAAGACCTTGTTAAATATCGTGTACCTAGTATCAATATTGCAATCTCGCCCATCGCGATATTTGGGCAAGTTAAAATTGAAAACAATATGAGTCCATTACGTGGACCTTTGTTGTTAAGTGATGTTAAAGAAAAAAAATGGCTTAAAGTCGCAAGTGTTTTCTTAGCTGTTAGCCTATTAGGTCTGTTATATATACTTGGCATGCATGCATGGATGCCACGCATGGGCGGTGCGTTTGCTAAAGCTTATCGTGCTTTACGCAGAACGCCCAATACGCCAGAAGGCTTGAAATTAGCGGTATCAAATATACATGCGGCAATTAACACTAGCGCCGGAATGAGCGTGTTTAGCAATAATCTGGAAGAGTTTTTGGCCAAAAAACCAAACTTTTCCTCTATGAAATCTGAAATTCAGCAGTTTTTTAGTTTATCGCGTCATGTTTATTTTGAACCTAAGTCAGCGCATAGCATAGGTTCAGAACCTTTAAGCTGGTTGAAAGCTTTTACGCGTCGTTGCCGTGACTGTGAACGTGGCTTAACACCTGAAACTGCAGAAAATAAAGTGTTGTCTTCTAAAGCTGTGAAGGCTGGGGTTTAAAACATGGCATTCTCACACCCATGGCTATTATGGTTATTACCACTGGCTTTTTTACCTCTACTATTAGAACGTACCCATGCTAAACACTACTCTTGGGTAGACATGCTGCCAGCAGATCCACTATCAAACTTGATTGGCTTATTGCTAAAAATATTAGCGGTTTGCACCTTGTTGTTTATTATTCTTGGCTTGGCTGCACCACATACCAATGAGCAAAAAATTGAACGTATCGGTGTAGGAGCACAAATTGCAATAGTGCTAGACCGCAGCGCCAGTATGGATGATCCGTTTTCGGGCACAACTGATGCTGCAGGTAACACTACCGTGGGTGAAACAAAATCTGTAGCCGCAGCAAGACTGATTACTGATTTTGTAAAATCACGTAAAGAAGATATGTTTGGCATGATTACTTTCAGTAATTCTGCCATGTATGTATTGCCATTGAGCGAAAACAAAAAAGCCATCATTGCTGCGGTGCAAGCAACTGGCGGTAATGCATTGTTTCAAACGAATATCGGCAGCGGCTTAACCAGCAGCGCAGGCTTGTTCAACAAAATTCCTGATTCAGGTTCACGTGCGGTTATTTTGCTTTCAGACGGTGCAGGCAGAATGGATGCGGGAACACAGCAAAAAATCAAAGACTGGTTTGATCAACTGCATATTAGTCTTTACTGGATTGTGCTACGTCAACCTGGCGGCTTGAGTATTTTTAATACCGCTTATGTACCACCTGAAAATGCGGCATTGCCAGCAGAAATTGAACTGAATGAATTTTTCAAAACACTCAGAACACCTTTTAAAGCTTACGAAGCGGAAGACCCAAAATCATTACAAATAGCGATGAATGATATTAATAATCGCGAAAGAAAACCCATCAAATACTTGGAAAGAATTCCAGGTCGTGAGTATTCAAATGCTTGCTTTATTATTGCTGCAATTATGATTGGACTGTTGTTAGGTGTGAAATACTTAGAGGTTAAAACATGGCACTAAATTCATCAAATATTCAAAACCCATATGCGATTAAAGTCTCGTTTATTAGCAGAATGAGGCATTTTTTTACCGTGACCAAAATCACTTGGCTGTTGACATTAATCGCGGTAATCAGTGTAATTAGCACAGGCTATTTTTATAACCGCAGCAAGCAGATTGATGCATTCAATTTAGCGATAAGCTCTGGTCAACCACCTGAAACCGACTTGCAAAGTTTTGAAGCTAAATTTGCAACAGCCTATTGGTTAGCAAGTAATGAACGCTATAAAGAAGCCACTTTGCTATTCAACAAAGCGCTAAATAATGCTGATACAACGCAGAAATCCGCCATTCAATATAACTTGGGCAACATATTTTTTAGACGCGGTTTAATCATTAACGGCGCCAATATGACTGTTCGTGACGAAGCAGAGTATTTATTCCGTCAAGCGAAAACCGCTTACCAACAATCATTAAGACTGGATAATTCATTTTGGGATGCACGGCATAATTTGGATCGTATTTTAACCATGTTGCCAGGCACACCAACGCCAGGTGTAGGCGAAAGCGATACCCCTGGCTTGATTATGGGTAGTATTCCAGTAGGATTGCCGTAAGAATATGAATAACGTAAATAAGCTCTTTAACTACTTTCGTCATCGTCACGATGCAGCCTTATTACTTGCTGCATTACTGCTGCTGATAATCGCTCTATTTAACCCAAAATTACCGATTAAGCGTGATATTTACAGCTACATTTTTGTCGTTGATATTTCACAAAGTATGAACGTAATTGATAAAACCCTGAACGGCAAACCAGCCACACGTATGGCGTTTACGCAAGATACTTTGCATAAACTGATTGGTGAATTGCCATGCGGCACTAATGTAAGCTTAGGTTTATTTGCTGGCGTGAGCGTTGCGGCACTTTATACGCCTATCGAAGTGTGTGAAAACTTTGATTCAATTAACGATACCATTGATCACTTGGATTGGCGCACCGCTTGGTCTGGCAACAGCCGCGTACGCACTAGCATGTTAGGGCTGGCAAGAACCATACGTTCGTTTCCAGAACCTGCTCAGGCCGTGTTTTTTACCGATGGCGAAGAAGCACCAAAACTACATGTATTCAACACACAAGACCTCACCGCATTTCAAGGTGGCGAGGGTTGGCTGTTCGTTGGTATTGGTGGTGAACAAGGCGCGCCTATACCCAAATTAGACGAACATAATCAGTTAATTGGTTATTGGTCTGGTGAAAGCTTTGCGATGCAACCAGGTATCGCGCAAATTTCTGAAGCAAATATTGGCGTGCGTGACGACAACGTGGCTGGCGGCACTAGTGACCGCTATTTGTCTAAGTTAGATGAAGCTTACCTAAAAACATTAGCAAAAGAAGTGAATGGCATGTATGTGCGTGGCGATAGCGTGCAAGACGTATTAGGCGCAATGAAAAAACAAAAGCCAGCGCGTCGTGACAAAGCTGGATTTGAACTGCGCTGGATTCTGGCGGGACTTGCAGGCATATTATTTATACTGGCATATACACCCAAACATCCTGTGCAATCACTCAAAACAGAATTACGCAGCTTGATTACGCGTCGTCGTAAGCCTATCTAAAACTAAGTCTGTTTAAAATTACGAATACCTTGCTTATTAAGTAAAGCTTGATAAGCAAGGTTAAATATTCAAATTAATCTTTGCGCGCATGTCCCCAACGCAACCAAACCCTAAACTGCCTGTAATGTTCTGCATCTACAGCATCAGTCAATATAATCACATGCTGTGCAAAAAGTCGCTGTTGCCATGATGCGCCATCATCGAACTGACTATTGAACACCGTTAAATAAGGCGTCACTACAGAGTCTGGCTGCACTATCACTCGCAACTCCCTGCCATCTTTACGCACCAACTGAAGTTCATTCTTGCTGTTGATTTTTAGTGCTACGCATGACCATGGCAATAGCAACAAACCATGCCTGCATACAGCGTAGCTAGCGGAAACAACAATCATCATGCCTAGTACTAATTTAATTAGCCAAGGTAAACTTAGCAGCATTACAATGGACAATGCGCCTAGGCTCATCAAGGTCAATAAAAGACTCGCAATTTTTGAAGGCTTGAAATCGAGTTGTATTGGCTTCATCTGTAGAATATTAGTTTGTTATTTAGATAAAGGTTAGCATGCACATGCAACAATGGCATCAATTTCTTAAAGATTCATCAGCTTCTAACAGTCAAAATGTAGTCATAGAAAACAATATCGTCATTCGCTTTGACGAGCCCGCCATCGAGCGCCAAGCGCTACCCAACCAAACTGTGATGTGCGACCTTTCGCATTTAGGCTTATTGCAGCTACAAGGCGCCGATACACTTATGTTTCTGCAGGGCCAAGTAACCAATGACATTAAACTATTAGAGGGCAATAACGCGCATTACACTGCTTATTGCAATCCTAAAGGCCGCATGTTGGCCTTGTTTTTAGCATTCTCACATCATGACCACGTGCATTTACAGATGCCAAAAGAGTTGGTTGAGTCAACGGCTAAACGCCTGAAAATGTATGTGATGCGTAGCAAAGTGGTCATTACAGATGAATCAGAATCTGTTATCAAAATTGGCTTGAACGGTAATAATGCCACTGAGTTACTTAAGCCGTTATTTAGCCAGATACCGCAAAATGATTACGAACTCGTAAGCTTAGAAAATGGTGCTTTATTAAAACTGCCTGGCGCCACACCTCGGTATGAAATTTTTACCGACAGTATAAATGCGCCGGCAATTTGGAACGCGTTAAAAGTGAATGCTAAACCTGTTGGTGCTGCTTGTTGGGAATGGCTAGAGATTCAAGCTGGCATACCTGAAATCATGCTGAAAACCCAAGAAGAGTTTGTGCCGCAAATGCTGAATCTGGATGCGCTCAATGCCATTAACTATAAAAAAGGCTGTTATACCGGACAAGAGATTGTCGCGCGAACACATTATTTAGGTAAGGTAAAACGCCGTACGCAGCTCGCACATATTGCAGGCGCTACAATGCCCGCATTAGGTGATGATGTGATGGATACGGCGAATCAGGCAATCGGTAAAATCGTAAGATGTGCGCCTGCGATAGACACTGGCTTTGATGTACTGGCTGAATGCAGATTAGAGCATGTGAAAGAAGACGGTATTTTTTGGAATGGAATTGCCTTAGCAATCAAACCATTACCTTATCAACTAGATGAAAGTCAATAACTGCTATTTTAAGGCGTTACAGGAGCAACTGTTTGGCTTGGTTTTGAATTAGGTTTTATATCTGGTTCTGAGCTTGGTATTAGCGCCGGAGTTTTAGGTAAAGTATTTTCCAGCACTTGGTAGAATACTTCGTCTTGTTTAACCATGCCTAACTCGCTTCTGGCACGCTCTTCAATAGCAGCACGACCACTTTTTAAATCACGTACTTCAGCATCCAAGGTGTCGTTACGTGCCTTAAGTACATTGTTTTTCTCTTGACTAGCTGCCACTTGCCGACTTAAATCCCACACACGCAACCAGCTACCCTTGCCTAGCCACAGTGGATACTGTAGCAAGGCAATGAGGATAACAAAGATAAGTGTTAATGCTTTCAACTATTTAGCCAATATATTATTTAGCTACAAATACTATTTAAATAATTGATAAAACGCCGCCATGCCCGCGTAGCTAGTCGCATCGCCTAACTCTTCTTCAATACGAAGTAGTTGATTGTATTTAGCAATGCGTTCTGAACGGCAGAGTGAACCTGTTTTAATCTGTAAAGCATTCGTCGCCACAGCGATGTCCGCAATGGTCGTATCTTCTGTTTCGCCAGAACGATGTGAAACAACTGCCGTATAACCAGCACGTTTCGCCATTTCAATGGTTTGGAACGTTTCTGTCAAAGTACCAATCTGGTTCACTTTAATTAAAACTGAGTTAGCAACGCCGCGTTTAATGCCTTCACGCAGAATTTTGGTGTTCGTCACAAACAAATCATCACCCACCAATTGGGTCGTTTTACCTAAGCGCTTAGTCAGAATATCCCAACCGTCCCAGTCGAATTCACCCATACCATCTTCAATACTGATGATTGGGTATTTATCACACCAAGTCGCCAGGTAATCTGTGAACTGGCCTGAGCTTAGCGCTAAGCCTTCAGATTCCAAATGATATTTACCATCTTTGTAGAATTCAGTACTTGCACAATCCAAACCTAAATACACATCACGGCCTGGCTCGTAGCCTGCATCTGAAATAGCTTCTAAAATATACTGAATCGCTGATTCATTAGAAGGCAAGTTAGGTGCAAAACCACCTTCGTCACCAACCGTTGTAGCCAAACCTTTTTTATGTAAAGTTTTCTTCAGTGCATGAAACACTTCAGCACCACAGCGAATCGCTTCACGGAATGTTGGCAAGCCTGCTGGAATGATCATGAACTCTTGCATATCAACGCTATTATCCGCATGTGCGCCACCGTTAATGATATTCATCATCGGTGTTGGTAATTGCATCGCACCAGAACCGCCTAAATAGCGATATAAAGGTAAACCAGACTCTTCAGCCGCTGCACGTGCGCAAGCCATAGAAACGGCTAAAATAGCATTAGCGCCTAAACGGTCTTTATTTTCTGTACCATCAAGCTCAATCAAGGTTTTATCAATAAAGCTTTGTTCTTCAGCATCTAAGCCAATGATCGCTTCCGTGATTTCAGTATTCACGTTTTCAACAGCTTGCAAAACACCTTTACCTAAATAACGGCTTTTGTCGCCATCACGCAACTCAACCGCTTCTTTTGCGCCAGTAGATGCGCCAGAAGGCACAGCTGCGCGGCCAATCACGCCACTTTCAAGTAATACGTCTGCTTCAACAGTTGGGTTACCTC
>JANOHT010000256.1:0-3141 GCA_031406605.1 Methylotenera sp.
GACTTGGGTACCGCCAATACCCTAATTTACGCACGTGGCAAAGGCATCGTGTTAGACGAGCCTTCAGTTGTCGCGATTCGTCTGGAAGGCGGCCCAGGCGGCAAGAAAATTCTCCTCGCAGTTGGCGCAGAAGCTAAAGGTATGCTCGGACGAGCGCCCGCCAATATTCAAGCGATTCGCCCGATGAAAGATGGCGTGATCGCAGATTTTACAATTACTGAGCAAATGCTCAAATACTTTATTCGCCGTGTGCATGATGCACGCTGGTTCTCACCAAGTCCACGCATCATTATTTGCGTGCCTGTTGGCTCCACTCAAGTAGAACGCCGCGCGATTAAAGAATCCGCCGAACGCGCTGGTGCCAAGCAAGTTTTCTTAATCGAAGAGCCGATGGCTGCTGCGATTGGTGCTGGCATGCCAGTTTCTGAAGCGACTGGTTCAATGGTGGTAGATATTGGCGGCGGCACCACTGAGGTGGGCGTGATTTCACTGGGCGGTATTGTTTACGCAAAATCAGAGCGCGTGGGCGGTGATAAATTTGACCAAGCGATTATTGACTATATTCGCCGCAATTACGGTATGCAAATTTCCGAGCCAACCGCTGAGGCTATTAAGAAAAAAATCGGTTCTGCGTTTCCGGGTTCTGCTGTATTGGAAATGGAAGTCACTGGTCGCAACCTTGCAGAAGGCTTGCCACGTAAATTTACTATTTCTAGCAATGAAATTTTAGAAGCCTTAACCGAACCGCTTAATTCGATTGTTGGCGCAGTAAAATCTGCACTAGAACAAACGCCGCCTGAGTTAGGTGCTGACATCGCGGAAAAAGGCATGGTACTTACCGGTGGTGGTGCATTGTTGCGCGATTTAGACAGATTATTGGTAGAAGAGACTGGTTTACCTGTGATTGTTGCGGAAGATCCGCTCACCTGCGTAGCGCGTGGCTGTGGTCAAGCGCTAGAAGAGATGGACAAATTAGGTAGTATTTTTGCATACGAATAAGTTTTATTAATCCGTAAACAGCTTAATAAGTTAATCCAACTTGGTAAGCTAAACCAACCAGATTTAAAGCTGCTCAACATTGCAAATTAGTTAAATTTTAGGCCGTTTAATACGGCCTAATTTACATATTAAGGCTAGGTTCGGATTAAAAGCTGAATAACTATGATTAGCGATTACATTTACTTACTACAAAATTATCTATTAAACTACCCCATTATTTTCCAACAAAGCAATATGAATACAGTTAACTAATGGCACGCGGCTTTAATCACAAACTAGAGCAACAACAAGCCCCGGCATTCTTTGCGCGCGGTCCTAGTGCTTTTGCGCGCTTAGTGTTTTTTTCGGCTTTATCAATGACGCTGATGGCGACAGACTCGCGACTGCAATACTTGGCCAGTCTCCGTCAAAGTCTAGTGGCTGCATTACACCCACTACAGGTGTTAGCCAACACACCTATGCAATTTTACGATGCAACCAGCGAATATTTTTCCACGCATCATCATCTTCTCAGTGAAAATCAGCAACTAAAACAACAAGCACTTAAACGCAATATTGACCTACAAAAACTTAATACCTTAGCGCTTGAAAACAAACATCTACGCGAACTGCTACAAACCAATCAAGCCTTGGTGGAAAGTAGCATTTTAGGTGAAATTATGCATGTGGGTCGCGACCCATTTACCAAAAAAGTAATTGTGAATCGTGGTGAAAAACACAACATTTCTGCCGGTGAAGCCGTGGTTGATGCTACAGGGGTAATTGGGCAGGTGACGCGCGTATATCCATTGAGTAGTGAAGTGACGTTGATTACCGACAAAACTTTAGCCATTCCTATTCAAATTGAGCGTAATGGTTTACGGGCAATTGCTTTCGGTCATGGCCGTGACAACACACTAGACTTGCCTTTTTTACCCGCTAATGTTGACATACGCCGTGGCGATACCTTGGTTACATCAGGCATAGATGGTGTTTATCCAGCAGGCCTTGCGGTAGCAAAGGTGTCTCAAATTGAAATTACCGCTGACTCCCCTTTTGCACGTATTGTCTGTGTACCTACGGGCGGCGTAGAAAATCACAAACAAGTACTTTTGGTCAGCATCCCACGCGTTGAAGTTTTACCAAAAGATGCGTTAAATAAACAACCTACCGCAGATTTAGCCACCAAATCACCGTTAACTCCACCAGCGGCAACAATTAAAACTCAAGAGCAGTCGACAGTAAAACCATCCACGACTATGAGCACAGAAAAAAATACAGCCATTGCCCCACAAACAAATTCACCAACGACAACATCTATAAATCCCGTTATCAAATCACCAGATAACCTGCAACCTAATGTACCGAGCAAGCCACATGCACCCCAGTAAGCTCAAGTCTATTTATTTTTCATTGTTTCTGGCACTGCTTTGCCTGTTATTGCCGTGGTCTGGGTTGGCACTGACATTACGTCCTGATTTTTTGCTACTCGTCATCATATTTTGGTTAATACGCGCGCCCAACTTATGCAATATCGGCACAGCATGGCTAGTTGGATTAGTAGTAGATTTAGCAACAGGCGGCGTTTTTGGTCAATATGCGCTGGCTTACACCGTTACTGCATTCTTTGCAGCTATTTACCAACGCAGACTGGTCTTATTTAATGGCACACAACAAATTTTTTATGTGTTTTTGTTGCTCATTACTTCACAAGTGATTTTGCTCATACTCAAAACTTTTTCTGGTGCAGAATGGCTAGGCTGGTCTTACTTTTTGCCAAGCATCACTGGCATTTTAGTTTGGATTATTGCAGTAGCATTGGGATTAAATACTGGCGGTCGCTCACGTGGGGCTTAATCTTGCAACAACACTATCCATCAGCACTGATCATTAAATATGCGTGCTGAACTAAAAAATTACCAGCATGAACAATATTACTTCAAGCTCAGATTAGGCTTTGCTGCTCTTGTGGTGCTGTGCATGTTTGGTTTACTCGCTTCACGTTTTTTCTATTTGCAAATCACCCAATACAATCATTACCAAACACTTGCTGAGAACAACCGCATTTCTCTCGTGCCCGTAGTTCCTAATCGAGGTTTAATTCTTGATAGAAATGGTGTAGTACTTGCGCATAACTTCTTTGTCTATACACTCGAAATCACA
>JANOHT010000243.1:0-3779 GCA_031406605.1 Methylotenera sp.
GGGTGCATTTGGCATTAAACATCTAGATGGTTTACAAAACATTGATGATGCAGTAGTCACTTGTTTGGTGAGTCCTGAAAAAGATAAATTAGCCGCGCTTGCTGAAAAATATGGCATTCCTCATGTGACAACAAGCTTAGAAGAAGCACTCAGGCTTGCAGATGTTGATGCTGTCATCTTATGTACACCCACGCAAATGCATGCGGCACAAGCGATGCAATGTTTACAAGCAGGCAAACATGTGGAGGTGGAAATTCCGATGGCGGATAATTTGGCCGATGCAGAGGCTTTGGTCGCCATGCAAAAACAAACCGGATTAGTTGCCATGTGTGGTCACACCCGTCGATTTAATCCAAGCCATCAGTATGTGTATAACAAGATTCAAGCAGGTGAATTTAATATTCATCAAATGGACGTGCAAACCTACTTCTTCCGGCGTAAGAATGTAAATGCACTGGGTGAGCCAAGAACTTGGACTGACCATTTATTATGGCATCACGCTGCCCACACGATTGATTTGTTCCAATACATGTGTGGCTGTGACATCGTTGAAGTGAATGGTATTCAAGGCCAGAAACATCCTGAGTTAGGTATTGCAATGGATATGAGCATTCAATTAAAAGCAGCCAATGGTGCGATCTGTACCTTATCTCTGTCATTTAATAATGATGGTCCATTGGGAACTTTCTTCCGTTATATCGGTGATACTGGAACCTATATCGCACGATATGATGATCTCGTGAATGGTAAAGAAGAAGTGATTGATGTTTCGCAGGTAGATGTTTCAATGAATGGCATTGAATTACAAGACCGCGAATTTATTGCTGCGATCAAAGAAGGTCGTGAACCCAATGCCAGCGTTGCCAAAGTGTTTCCTTGTTATAAAGCGATGCATGATATTGAACAAAAAATGAGCTTGCCGATTTAACTTTGAATCTTTCGGCGATGAAACGCAGTATCAATCAACACGAAATTTACCCTATTGGCTTGGGGTGCATGAACTTAAGTCATGCTTATGGTGTTCCACCTGATAAACGTCAAGCTGAACGCGTGCTACTGCAAGCAATGGATTTAGGTGTTAACCATTTTGACACTGCTGCCCTTTATGGATTTGGTAAAAATGAGTCCTTGCTTGGTGATTTATTAAAAACACATCGCCAGAAAATATTTCTTGCCAGTAAATGTGCAATGACCGGCGTCGATGGCAAACGTGTCATCGATGGCCGCCCTGAAACATTAAAAAAAACTTGTAATGAAGCATTGCAGCGTTTACAAACGGATGTGATCGATTTGTACTATCTGCATCGCTGGGATAAAACTGTTCCGTTAGAAGATAGTGTTGGCGCTTTAGTTGACCTGATTGATGCAGGAAAAATCCGATCTATCGGACTCTCTGAAGTTTCCGCAGAGACATTGCGAAAAGTAAATAGCATACATCCTGTTGCAGCATTGCAGACCGAGTATTCATTGTGGACAAGAAATCCTGAGATTGCCGTGTTAGAGGCATGTCGCGAATTAAATATCGCCTTTGTTGCTTTCAGCCCTCTTGGGCGTGGTTTTTTAGCAAACAATCTGCCAGCGCTTGAAGCCATCAATCGTTTGGAGATAAACGATCTCAGGCGCAGTATGCCTCGCTTTCAAGCAGAACACTGGCCTAACAACGTAAAACTATTAACAGAATATATTGAACTTGCGAGTGAAGCTAACTGTACACCAGCGCAACTGGCTTTAGCTTGGCTATTACATCAAGGTGACCATATTTACCCTATTCCCGGTACGACAAATGTGGCGCATCTTGAACAAAATTGTAAAGCAACAGAAGTCAAACTATCTGCGGATGTCATCGAGCGTGTAGAACGTTTAATTAATCAAGACTCGATCTCCGGCGCACGTTATAACACTGCCACCCAACAAGAAATAAATACAGAAGAGTTTTAAATGCACAGTAATCAAAAACTTGTTTTATTACCTGGCTTGCTTTGTGACGAAGCTATTTGGACACCTATTCTTGAACAATTAAACGTTTCTGACAATTATTATATTGCGGACTATGGTGAATTAGATGATCTAGCGGCAATGGCTAAGCATGTTTTAACACAGGTTGAAGGCGATCAATTGATTGTTTTTGGCCATTCGATGGGCGGACGTATTGCTATGGAGATCATGCGCCAAGCGCCAGAACGAGTCAGTCACTTAGGTTTGTTTGATACGGCTTATCGTAGTGCTGCATCAGGTGAGAAAGGCGCACAAGAAAAACAAAATCGCATGGCTTTATTAGAAAAATCAAAACAGACAGGGATGTGCGCGATGGGCGAACAATGGGCACTTGGTATGGTGCATCCACAGTTTCACAACAGCCCTGTGTTTGACGCCATTTTAGATATGCTAGAGCGCAAAACCCCCGCTATTTTTGCTGCGCAGATCAATGCTTTATTAAATCGCCCTGATACCGAGGCTACTCTTCGTCAAATCGACTGCCCTACTTTATTACTGTGTGGGGAAGATGATCTCTGGAGCCCAGTTTCAGTCCATCAAGAAATGAAAGCGTTAATTAATAACGCCACTTTAAGCGTGATTCCTAACTGTGCGCATATGAGCACAATGGAACAACCCGAAAGCGTAGCAAACGCAATTTCTAAGTGGCTAAAGGAATCATAAATGGAAGCTGAACGTATTGAACATGCCGTCATTCAATGGGAGTGCCAGCAATTACTTAACCGCATGACCATGCTGATGGATCAAAAACAATGGCAAGCGCTCGCTAACTGCTACACACAAGATGCTGTTTTAAGCCGTCCAAGTGACCCAAACAATCCGATTTGTGGCAGACAAGCCATCCTTGAATCATTTACTGCAAGACCAGCCAGAGCATCTGCACATATCATAGTCAATAGCGTGTTTACGATCATTGGTCAGGCAAACGTAAAAGCAGATAGTCGTGTCTGGTTAATCAGTGGTCCTGCGGATGCGTCAACACCCGTCATCGCAAACAGCCCTTTATTGATCGGTAGTTTTATTGACCATATAAAGCGGCAAGAGAATCTTTGGTTAGTTGCGCAACGGGATGGCAGTATTGAAATGAAATTTTTTGCCGAAAATAATTAACCTGAAAATAATTAACTTAGGCAGCAAGTAAAAAGCACCATTGCTGTCATGAAAATATATCTAAATTGTACTAGCTCCAATCTAAGCTAGTACAACTCATCTACAAAAACGCCTTTAAGGCTTGAAAAAGCGCATGCGTTTTCTCAACATGTGGTGTATGACCGCAGTCTTGCATAATCATTAGTTTTGAATTAGGCGTTAGTGCATGCGCTTGTTCTGAGTGACTCACTGGAATAACCTTATCTTCTGTACCGTGAATAAATAAAGTTGGTTTCTTGATGCTTGATAATATTTGATGTGACTCATTCACCAAACTTTTAGATTGTCCGCCAAATGATGTACATTGCCGAATAGTAGCCAGAAAGGCGGCTTGCGCACCTGCGCGTGAAACATTACGTTTAATAACAGCTGGCATCTTATCTGTTACCTGATAAGATTTTGCAAAAATAGCTTCAATTTGTTGTTTGTATGCCATGTCGGAAGATTTCGTCATGAACTCACCTAAAACTGGAATCGTCATCAAACGGAAAGGCAGTGGTGCATCGTTACCAAGCATTGCAGCGTTAAGCAATACAAGTTTATCCACACGCGACTCTTTCTGTTTGAGCATTCTTAAAGACACCGCACCACCAAGAGAGTTACCAATTAATGTGGCATTATTAATTTTAAGATGG
>JANOHT010000274.1:0-5722 GCA_031406605.1 Methylotenera sp.
GCTTGCGCCATGAAGGCTGAAAAACTGCCTACAGAGCCGCCAACTACAACGTCAGCGCCTTTTAAGGCAATTGCACAACGCAAACCGGCATCACCGTCAATCACCAATAAACCGCCATTGGCTGTTGCGCCTGCTGCATTAGATGCAAAGCCTTTAACGTGCACATGGCCTGACATCATGTTTTCAGCAACACCGCTACCTGCACTGCCCTCAATCGTCACTTTGGCGATTTGATTCATGCCTGCCGCGTAGTAACCGGCATGGCCTTTAATCGTCACGTCAAGCTCGGCTTTCAGGCCAACTGCGATGTTATGTGCGCCATTCGGATTTTCGATGACAATCGCTTTGCCATTTAAACCGCTAGCATCACCGTGAAGGAATTGATTCACTTCACGCAATGGCTTAGCGTCTAAGTCAAATTTTAAAGTTTCAACCATTAAAGTTTCCATACGTACATCTCCTTAGGTGAAGGCTCAAACACCTTCGCGTTTTTAATATCTGGCAGATGGGCTAATGAGCGGAACTCTGAAGCAATTGCTACATAGTCATCATGCTCAGCAATAATTGCCGGTTTGCAACCAAATGGATCGCGAACAAGTGCCAATTGATTATGTGTACCCATTAGCAAAGTGTAGAAGCCATCAAGCTCTTCAAAACCATGGTTCAATGCAGTTTCAAGATCGTCACCTTCACGCATACGCCATTGCAGAAAACGGCAAGCTGCTTCAGTGTCATTATCTGTTTCGAACTCAATGCCTTCTTTTTGCAATTTACGACGTAAGCTGTTTGCGTTTGATAATGAACCGTTATGTACCAGGCACCAGTCTTCGCCTGCAGTGAATGGATGAGCATGGGCAGGCGTTACCGCTGACTCTGTCGCCATACGAGTATGGCCAACCAAATGCGTACCCTTGAAGCTTTTGAAATCATATCGATCAGCCACTTGCGCTGGCGTGCCCACGTCTTTGTAGATGTCCATCAACTGGCCGACAGACAGTAGATGCAGCAAAGGATAATGTTCTTTCAACCAGATTTTGACCGTTGCAGGCGCTAATGTAGTGGTCAGCACAGCATGATTAGCCTTTGGCTCAATCTTGGCTTTAATACTTAAATGCTTTTCAAAGTCATGACCTAACTTAGTCCAGTTAAAGTCTGCAACACCTGAATACAGGCTGAATTTTCTTGAGTCTGCCGCAACTGGTGCGCCAAACATGGCAAGGCCAGCAGAGTCAGGTCCGCGCTCTGTCATACCAATTAACATTGGCAGCATGAGCTCACCGATTGAGTCACGCATTTTTTGGTTTTTAACCAACAATCCTACAATTCCACACATGTCTATCTCCTTACGAATTTAGTGAAATAAATACTCATTAAATAAATATTTTTAATTAAAACTAGAAAAACTCTGCGTACCGATTGATTTCCCAATCAGAAACATGACGCTGATACTCCATTGATTCTGCACGTTTAATTTTTATAAACTCTTCAGATAAAGAATCGCCCAAAGCATCGCGGATGACCTGATTTCCTTCAAGTTGATCGATTGCCTCAGCAAGACTTTGCGGCAAGATGCCGATGCCTTGATCCTGCATTTGCTTAGGTGTTAAGTCATACAGATTATTCGCATGCCCATTCCCTGGATGTAACTCGCGTTTAACACCATCCAGACCTGCAGCAATCACTGCAGCGGTAGCCAAGTAAGGGTTGCAACTGCCATCGGGTAATCGCAGTTCAAGACGGCCATACGGAATACGCACCATGGTTGAGCGATTATTATTACCGTATGAAATATAAGCCGGTGCCCAAGTTGAACCAGTCACTGATTGACTTACCACCAAGCGTTTATACGAGTTCACAGTCGGGCAAGCCAGCGCTGTGATTGCTGGCGCATGGGCAAGAATGCCACCCATAAAGTGATAGGCTAGTTTTGACAAGCCATGCCCAGTTGAGTCATTATCATCTTGGAATAAGCTTTTCTTTCCGTCACCAATCGACATATGCATGTGCATGCCATTACCAGGACGGTTACCAAAAGGCTTAGGCATGAATGAACAGATGATGCCAAGTTCATTTGCAATATGGCTAGCGGCCATTTTGAACATCAAGTAGTCATCCGCACTTTTCATACAGTCTGCGTAGGTGTAGTTGATTTCAAACTGACCGTTTGCATCTTCATGGTCGATTTGATAAATATCCAAGCCTGCTGCAATCAATGTTTCAGTCAAACGCTCCAAAAATACTGATTGTTTAGACATGCTCTTATAGTCATAACAAGGCTTTGGTAAGGTGTCAGTAACATCGTGCGGATGAATGCCTCCTTTTTCGTCTCTACGAAGTAAAGAAAACTCTGGCTCTAGCCCTGTGTAGAGAATCCAGCCATTTTTAGCTAATCGATCAGTTTGTGCTTTAAGCACCACACGAGAATCGTGACCGTATGGTTTTTCGTTCACATGTCCATCGCAAATGATGCGTGCATAGCCTGGCTGCCAAGGCATCAAAGTTAAGGTTGATAAATCACCGACTGCCATGTAATCTGGACCATTTGGCGCAATGCCCATGCCCCATATTGCGCCGCCAGCAAAACCTGCGCCGCCTTTAAGTATGCTACCGATGTGTTCAGCAGGTACGGATTTCACTTTTGCAACGCCATGTATATCGACAAACTGCGCCAATACATATTTGACGTTATTGTCTTTTAAAAACTTTTTTGCTTCATCTAACGTTTTCATTTACTACTCCCTGAAAATCAAATTTATCCGCAACATTTGTAAGCTATCAATACTGTTTATCAAAGCCAGTGCAGTATTAACTTTAGTTTCGCCTTCAGTTTTTATAACTTGAAAGCCCCACTGCTCCACCACCTAATTCAACCGCAATTTCTAACAACATTTCCCACATATATGAGCCGTAAGTGCCATCACACCAAAGTCTATAAACTTGTTCGCCATTTAAATTTTGGCGCATCACTATTGCGGATATACCCGCGACCTGTGTCATGACGACATCGTTAGCCAGCAGTGAGGTATCGCGTAAATCTAATGAGCACAACTCAGATAACAAATTGAGTACTTCACTGCCACTTAAAATAAAAGCTGCATCTGCACGAGCAACCGGATAAAGACCCTCTACTCGAGTGCTATCTGCCGCTAATTTTTTGCTGGCTGAACCACCTAATTGATCTTCAATCAAGAACTCACTTGACCCTAATCTCAATACCAGGTTTTTTTGATTACATAGCGTCCAAGAGTTAGGATTGGATGGTATTGCCAATTCGTGGTCGGCAAGCCATTTCGAGGCTTGTGGCCCCTTTACTCCATAACGCTCTAAACAACTGACATCGGTAACGCCTAATATTTTTTTTCTAGCTTTCTCAGTTTCACTGCCTGCAAATTCAACAGCCATTTCCATATCATTCACTACAGCCCATTTGGCATTGCTCTTAATCTGCGCATGAGCAACAGGCGTAATTTTTAAGGCTGTTGTGCTATCTTTTTTCACATTAAGACTTTCATTAAGTGCTTGCATATCAAGCTCCTTTTTGACTTTTGATCTGGTTCTTGAAAAATGGCGTTTCTACTACGGTGGCCTTTACTAAACTGCCGCTATCAGTACGTATCTGAAACTCTGAGCCAACGGCTTTTTTAGCTGGCGTTACATAAGCGAAGCCGATGTAGCGGTCTATAAATTTGCTGTAGCTGATGCTAGTCACGCGACCGGCGATTTCTTTGCCATCGATGACCAAATTACATTCCATTGGTGTTTCAGCATTAAAATTAGCTGCAAGTACAAATGGCACCAGTTGCTTTCTTAGTGGCCGTTTAGCCAAGATACTCAAGCTTCTTTGGCCGATAAAATAAGGTTTTTCCATTTTGATTGCCCATTCAGCGCCGATTTCAAATGGATTAGTTAATCCGTCTGTATCGATGCCCGGCATGTGATGCCCCATTTCAAGGCGTAACAATCGCTGTGTATCGCTACCAAAAGGACGCAAGCCATGCTTTTTACCCGCTTCAATCAAGGCATTCCAAACATGTTGAGATTGCGCCATCGGTACATGTAGTTCATAGGCCATATCTGATACGAATGCGACTCTAATTACCCTTGCCACAACGCCTGCTACAACCGCTTCCTGAATATGGCTGATCGGGAATGACTCATAAGAAAGATCAAGGTCTGTCAGCGACGATAAGATTTCACGGGCAGATGGTCCGGCAATATTCATGGCACCATAAGCACCAGTCACGTTGACTAAACCTATATTGAGCTGCCACTCTTGTTGAGAGCGCTGCATTTCGCGATATACCGCTGCAGCATTAGATGTGCCGATTGAAAGGTAAAACAAATCTTCTGCTAGGCGACTGGCAATACCGTCATCCACAACTACACCAGATTCCTCTAGTAATAAAATATAGCGGCAGCTTCCAACTTTTTGGCTGATGTAGCTTCCCGTGAAAAAGCGCTCGAGAAATTCTGCTGCGTCCGGACCATATATTTCTATTTTGCCAAAAGAGCTGGCATCGATAATGCCTGCGCTTTTGCGCACTGCCATCGCTTCTGCTTGAATCGCATCTTCTTTAGATTGATTAGCTGCAGGGTAATAAGCCGCTCTTTTCCATGCGCCAATATCAGTAAACACTGCACCATGGGCTTGATGCCAATCATGTATAGCTGTCAAACGATGTGGATGAAATCCACGGCCGCCTAGATGACCAATAGGCGTTGGGTGAAAGAATGGTCTTGAAGTAGTGGTGCCAATTTTTTCAACTGGCAGACCACGGATTTTTGCCAGAATACGAATGGCATTCATATTAGAATGTTTGCCTTGGCTAGGCCCCATGCCTACCGTTGTGAAGCGCTTCATTAACTCAATGTTGTCGAAGCCTTCTTTAGCCGCATTCTCAAAATCTTTGATCTGGATATCTTCATCGAAATCTACAAAGTTCTTGCCTTTAGCATGCGGCACCATTGGGTAAGCATGACTTGGTGATACACCATTATGTTTTTCAATAGTGTATGTAGCGACTAAATGTCCTAAATAGCGTAAAACATCATTTGCAGCCCGAATGCCATCACGCATCCGTTGTTCTAGATCATAAATGCCGTTCACTTTACCTGCCGCGAATACACCTTCAGGCAGACGGTTAGGCACAAATTGCTGTACGCCATAATCAAACTGCATGCCAGTGCCAGCTTGGTACAACAAGGCGGCCGCTGGTGCCCAACCTGCGCTCATGGCAATACCATCACATTCGAGTGTAAATTTATTGGCAGTAAGCGCCACATTCTCTTTATCGTCGTAAGCACAGATGACTGCGCCTTTTACACTAGATTTATCAGAAGTCGCTATGGTTTCGTAAACACAATGGCCTGGATAGATTTTAATGCCGCGACGATGTAACTCTACGGCATGCAATCCACCGTTAGACCCTGAACGAAAATCAACCACTGCTACAACATTAGTTCCTGCTTCTAACAAATCAATCGCAACACGGTAACCGTAATCGTTAGCAGTAACGACAACACCATTATTAAAAGGCTTGACGCTGTAACGGTAAATCAAACGTTGCGCTGCTGAACCTAACATCACGCCGGGTAAATCGTTATATCTAAATACAGGTGGCTGTTCAAAAGCGCCACTTGCGACAATCACCGCTTTAGCGCGAAATTTAGTGATACCGCCCGCTTCAACGACAGGAATCAGGTGGTCGGGGTAATATCCTGC
>JANOHT010000298.1:0-6186 GCA_031406605.1 Methylotenera sp.
TAGACCTATCGCAATGTTCCGCAGCCATTGCGTATAGCCAATACGGTAAATAGCACTACCTGCCATTTTTTGCTTAAATGTATCTTCAGACCAATAAAAGCATTCCACCAAGCTAATGTTATCCAGCCCATTTTTTACAGCAAAGTCTGGCTCTTTTGTGATTTCGGCAAACTTATTCCAAGGGCATATTAATTGGCAATCATCACAGCCATAGACACGATTACCGATAAGCGGTCTAAATTCAACAGGAATACTGCCTTTAAGCTCAATGGTAAGGTAAGAGATACAACGTCTAGCGTCTACCTCATAAGGCGCAGTTATGGCTTGTGTAGGGCATATATCGATGCAGCTTGTACAAGTGCCGCAGTGATTGGGTGATGGCTCATCTATTGTTAAAGGTAAGTTCGTATAAATTTCACCCAAAAAGAACCAGGAGCCGCGATTTTTATTGAGGAGCAGGGTGTGTTTGCCACGCCAGCCCAGACCTGCTTTTTCTGCCAGTGCGACTTCAAGTACTGGCGCACTATCAGTAAATACACGGTATTCAAACTTATGAGCTTCATGTTGATAATTAGCGAGTTCAGCTTGAATTTTTGCACTAAGTTTTTGCAGTTTATTGCGCATGACCTTGTGATAATCCCGCCCTAGTGCATAGCGGGAAATAAAGGCTTTTGCACTGTCATTCATTACAGTTTCACTATCCGCGGCATTGGGCGGCAGGTAATCTAATCGCGCAGAAATTACACGCACAGTATTTGGTACTAATTCGGCTGGTTGGGTACGCTTCACCCCATGTTTTGCCATATAATCCATTTCACCATGAAAACCTTTTGCAATCCAAGCCTGATGTTTAGCCTCTGCAACTTGCAGGTTGGTGTCGGTGATGCCTATGTGGTTAAAGCCAAATTCCAAACCCCAGCGTTTGATGTCATCGCTAAGCTTGCTAAAGTTGTTAGTAGGGTAACTGGTGTTGATCATAATGGATAATTTTACACTTGATTTACCGGGCGAAGCAGCCACGCTTAACTTTGGGAGTGTATTAGCACAGGTCATGCAACCTAATTTAACCATTTATTTACATGGTGATTTAGGCGCGGGCAAGACCACGCTGGTACGAGGTCTTCTGCATGCAATGGGTCATGTGGGTAAGGTAAAAAGCCCTACTTACACTTTAGTTGAACCTTATGTCATTGAATCTAATGCAAAATCTGGATATAATTTATATCATTTTGATTTATATAGATTTAATGATGAAGAAGAATGGGAGGCTGCTGGTTTTCGAGATTACTTTAATGCTGAAAGCATTTGTTTAATTGAATGGCCAGAAAAAGCACAACATGTATTGCCTACACCTGACCTTAATATCACTTTTGCAATGAAAAATACTGGTTTTGATGGTATGGTGGGCCGTACTATTCTAATCTCAGCTCATACAACATTAGGGCAGCAATGTTTATTAGCAATCAATAAAATAATGACACAATGATAATTGGCTTGACTCAAAGTACACTCATAATAAGAAGTACGCTCAAAAAATTAACGATTCTTTGCCTAAAGCTAAGCTTAACTTTAGGCCTATACATGACTTTTATTGGCTTAGCGCAAGCTGAAAATAATGTGATTGCAGCGCGCGTTTGGCCTGCACAAGACTATACAAGAATTACCTTGGAGGCAAAAAGTGCCATTGTTTATAAAATGGTGACGCTTAAAAATCCAGAACGTATTGTGGTTGATATTCAAGATGTTGAACTCAATCAAATCATCAAGTCGTTGAGCGATAAGATTTTATCAAGTGACCCTTATATTAAACAAATTAGAGTGGCTAAATTTCAAGCGGGCGTTGTGCGTTTAGTGGTGGATTTAAAAAGTGAAGTCAAACCAAACGCATTTATATTAGCACCAACAGGCGACTACAAACATCGGCTGGTCTTGGATGTTTATCCGATTAAAGACCCAATCATGGCGATGCTAGCGGAGCGTGAAAATCCACCTGTGGCTGAAAATAGCCAAATTACTGGCGAAGTTGCACAGAATCAAACTGATAGCAATCAAGCTGCTTCAAGTCAAACAGAGGGTGAAGTTAAAGCGGGCATTATTGTAGAGCCACTGCCGCCCCAGCAGATTGACCCCAGCGAGCCAACCACTATCGCTATTTTAAAGCCAGAATCCAGCAATAAAGAGGTTGTTGTAGCACCTAGTCAAGAAGTCGTTTCTGGGGTAGACGCAAATACTGGCGTAACTAAGAAGAGTAGCTACAGCAATAAAGATATTAAAAAAGATGGCCGCCAAATTACCATCGCGCTAGATGCAGGGCATGGCGGTGAAGACCCAGGTGCACGCGGTGCAAGTGGTAGCCGCGAAAAAGATATTACGTTAGCCATCGCTAAAAAGCTTAAAGCTAGGATTGATGCTGAACCAGGCATGCGGGCAGTGTTAACCCGTGATGGCGATTATTTTATCCCGTTACATGGGCGCGTAGTGAAAGCGCGCAAGTTACAGGCTGATTTGTTTGTCTCTATCCATGCGGATGCGTTTACTAATCCTGCTGCACGGGGCTCATCTGTGTTCGCGTTATCGGAACGTGGTGCAACCAGTGCCGGTGCACGTTATTTGGCGAAAAAGGAAAATGAGTCTGATTTAATCGGTGGCGTGAGTCTGGATGATAAAGATCCGGTGCTGGCAAGGACTTTGCTCGATTTATCACAAACTGCGACGATTAATGACAGCTTGAAATTAGGTAAGGCAGTGTTAAACCAAATTGGCGACATCAACAAGCTACATAAAAACCATGTAGAGCAGGCTGGTTTTGCGGTATTGAAATCGCCGGATATCCCATCGATTCTGGTCGAAACAGCTTTTATCAGCAATCCTGAAGAGGAACGCAGACTCAATGATGACGCTTACCAAGATAAGTTGGTAGCTTCGATTTTAGCGGGAATTAAAAAGTATTTTTCTACTAATCCTGCGTTAGCTAAAACTAAACTTGCACAAGAGTAATGACTTTAGGCCTTAGTGCTCAAATTATCGCTTGCGCATCATCAAATAATCAATCTCTCTGCTAGTGTCGCCGTAACCCGCCTGTGTAAGCAGGGCATTTTCTATATAACGACTCACACGTTGCCGTAATGACCTGACATCATCACCATCCACAAAAATATTGGGAAACTTAAAACTTAACCATGCATATAAACTTAAATTGTGGCTAAGGATCTCCGCAGCTTCTAAATGTTTAGGGCTTGCAGATGCCAGCCAAACTGGCGCTACGGGTAAATGGCGTATTTGAGACTGTAGTACACTTTGCAAACAGAATAAATAATAGTCTTTTTCAAATGCTACATTGAGTGAGATGGGCGCGCACACAAAAATGAATTTGTCTTTCAATGACATTTCAGGGGCGTGTTCATCAACCAGCATTGCTTGAGCAATCTGATTGTTGAGGGACGTTTGCGTAAATAGTGTTGAGTTAAAGCGCGTTCTTTGTTGATGATAAGTCAGTACCTCGGCAATTTTTCGCGTATGTAACTGCAAAGCTAATTGCCCGATTTGATTAAAACTTATGCTGATGGGTAACTTGGTTAAATCAGCAGTGTCATCAATACTGAGCATGTGTTCAATATGGATTAACTCATCATTCTCAAGCACATTCACGTAACCGGTATCGTAAATGCCAAACCGGCCAGCACGGCCGGCAATTTGTCGTACTTCAGTGGCATTCAATGGCCGAGATGCAATGCCATCAAATTTATGAATGTTGCTAAAGATGATGCGACGAATGGGGAGGTTTAAACCCATACCTATAGCATCAGTCGCCACTAAAATATCCGCAGCACCATCACAAAATCTTGTCGACTCCGTGCGGCGGACTTCTGGCGAGAGTGCACCGTAAATACTGGCTACGGTGAAGCCCCATTGCCTGAAACGTGCAGAAAAAGTGAGTACATCTTTGCGACTAAAGGCGATGATCGCATCACCTTTTTGTAGTTTAGGTTTAATTTTTTGTCGACTATAGCGTTTGCCGCATAGGCTTTCATTTTCTAATACTAAAGGTGTTTTACGTTCCAAATAAGTAATTTCATAGCTTTCATCCATCGCTTCAATGGCGGCTATGCAAGGTGCTGTTACTGCAGTAGAGCCGCAAATAAAAACTTGCTTAGCTGGCACGCCAACCAGTGCAGCGGTCCAGGCGCTACCTCTATCCTCATCTTGCAACATCTGAATTTCATCAATAATGGCAACTTCTACAGTTTTTGATGGATTCATCATTTCAATGGTAGAGGCTGTGTGTTGCGCACCTGCCATTAGCACACGCTCCTCACCTGTAATCAGGTTGCAAGGCACCCCAGCCGCTACCAGTCGATCTCGAATCTCCATCGCAAGCAATCTTAAAGGTGCAAGATAAACACCTGATTTTGCTTGTTCTAATGCAATTAACGCTTGATAGGTCTTGCCTGAATTGGTCGGCCCTAAATAAAAGTGATGATGTCTTTTCAGGTGCCGCGCTGCACTAAATTGATTAATATATTCGTTAAGCATAAGTTTAAATTTATCGTAATGCGCAGTAAAAAGCCATTAAAAATGCTTATTGTATGGCGCATAATTAGCACATTGAATAAATTTTTGGATGTTAATTTGTCAGGAATCATCATGAAAGCTGTTGGACTCACTAAATATTTGCCGATAGAAAATCCAGAATCACTTGTGGATTTGGAATTACCAAAACCTAAAGCAACAGGTCGAGACGTATTAGTACGTGTTAACGCGATTGCGGTGAATCCTGTAGATACCAAAATACGCAAACCTAGAGACAAGATAGAGCCAGAACCTAAAATTTTAGGGTGGGATGCTGCTGGCGAAGTGGTGGAAGTAGGCCCAGATGTCACGTTATTTAATGTAGATGACTTGGTCTATTACGCAGGTGATGTGACACGCAGCGGATGTAACGCTGAGTATCAACTCATGGATGAGCGCATCGTAGGTCACAAACCAAAAAAAATCAGCTTTGAAGAGACCGCTGCTATGCCGCTTACTTCAGTTACCGCTTGGGAGGCTTTATTTGACCGCCTTGGTATTGCTGAAGACGTTGTAAAGAATCAAAATAAAAGCATCCTGATTATTGGCGGCGCAGGTGGAGTAGGTTCAATTGCTATTCAGCTTGCAAGCAAAGTAGCTGGTTTGAAGGTGATTGCAACTGCTTCGCGCCCAGAAACGATAGCTTGGGTCACTAATTTAGGCGCAAACCATGTGATTAACCACCGAGAAGATTTAATTGCGCAAATGCAAGCCATTCAAATTCCACAGGTTGATTACATTTTATGCAACAACGATACTGATGCATATTTCCAAACCATGGCAGAGTTGATTAAACCACAAGGCAAGATTTGTTCAATTGTAGAAACCACTAAATCCGTTAATGTAGATTTGCTCAAAAGCAAAAGTGTTACTTTTGTTTGGGAGTTTATGTTTACCCGATCAATGTTTAAAACCCCAGACATGATAGAGCAGCACCATATTTTAGAGCGCGCGGCAAAGCTGATTGATAGCGGTACATTACGTACCACCGTGAATGAGGTGATGTCGCCCATCAATGCTAAAAATTTGCGTGCAGCCCATGCCCAGCTTGAGGCGGGCAATACCATTGGTAAAATTGTACTATCTGGTTGGTAAGTAAACTCAATTTATATCAAATACAGGTAAAATGGCGTTATGCAGATACGCCTTCTACCCGATCAACTCATTAGCCAAATCGCCGCCGGGGAAGTCGTCGAACGCCCAGCTTCAGCACTCAAAGAACTTCTCGAAAACAGCTTGGATGCAGGTAGTACAGATATTCAAGTATCGCTATTGCAAGGCGGTGTTAAGCAATTGCGCGTTGCAGATAATGGCCGGGGAATTGCACAAGATGACTTGGCAATGGCGCTGACAAGGCATGCCACCAGTAAAATTTTCACACTGGAAGATTTAGAGGCTGTTGCGAGCTTAGGGTTTCGTGGAGAAGCTTTAGCCAGTATCGCCTCAGTTTCCCGCACACAAATCAGCAGTAGGGCACAAGAAACCAAACATGCATGGCGCATTACTTCAGATGGCAGTGAGATTTCATTAATTGAACCTGCCGCGCTAGATGCTGGTACAGTCATTGAAGTCAACGATTTATACTTTAACACGCCTGCACGACGTAAATTCCTCAAG
>JANOHT010000300.1:0-11971 GCA_031406605.1 Methylotenera sp.
GTGCTCTATTTAATTGATTTGATACCATTTAATTTAAATTTGACGCTGGAAAAAGCGACATAAAAACCTTATGCTGTAATAGTACTCAAACCTAAAGCATGGAAATGACAAAAAACGAATCCGCAATTGAGCAAATCAACCTTGGCTATAATGATCAAGAAGATCGATTATTGCTAAAGCTGGGCTTAGCAGACAAAACGGAAGTGGCTGTATGGATTACGCGTCGTATTTGCAAAGCCATGTGGAGTTTGTTGCAAAGCACTAATGGCAATCTCACTCCAATCGCTACGCAAGCTACCACTCCCGCAATTGCTACCCCAGATAGTAGGCATCAAGCGATTGAGAGTTTTGCATTAGAGGTTGCTGAGCAGAAAAAGTTAGATAATATGGACTTTAAGTCAGAATATATTGCAGGCCGTGACACCCGGACAGATGCGCCTATGCTAGCTGTGCAATGTGTGATAATTTCAACTGAAAATGCACCGCCACATTTAGAACTTCAATGTACCAATGGGCAGGCCGTTAAAATAGTGCTCAGCAATGAGCTTGTATATGCTGTGGTTAATATGATGCAACTTGCCACGCGAGAGGCTGGCTGGGATTTATTAATGATATCGAATAGTACGCAAATTAGCCTAAATCCTTCACAACAAGTATTGCACTAATCTATGGAATATCGTCAACTAGGCAACTCTGATTTGCGTGTTTCTGCCGTCTGCTTGGGCAGCATGACCTATGGTGATCAAAATACAGAACCTGAAGCGCATGAACAATTAGATTACGCGATTGCTCAAGGTATCAACTTTATTGATACCGCCGAGATGTATCCTGTGCCACCCAAAGCTGAAACCTGTACACGTACAGAGACCATGGTGGGCAATTGGCTTAAAAATCAGGCGAGAGATAAGATTGTCTTGGGCACTAAGGCTGCTGGTCCACGCCGAGGTGTAAGTTGGATACGCGGTGGGCCTACTTCTTTGGATAGAGCTAACATTCACGCTGCTATTGATGCTTCGTTGCAACGTTTGCAGACAGACTATATTGATATTTATCAGTTGCATTGGCCAGAGCGTAACGTACCGATGTTTGGACAATCTCAATTTGATCCAGCAGGTGAGTTTGAATCTGGTGTCTATGGGCAGGGTAAAGAGAAAGTTTGGGTGTCGATTCAAAACCAGCTTGAAACACTTGCGGAATTAATTAAAGAAGGAAAGATACGTTACATCGGCTTATCTAATGAGCAGCCGTGGGGTGTCATGGAGTTTTTACGTGTCGCCAAGGAGTTCAACCTGCCACGCATCGCTAGCTTACAAAACGGCTATAACCTGATGAATCGCACGATGGAGTTTGGTATGTCAGAAGTGCTATATCGTGAAAAGATTGGCTTACTTGCCTATTCTCCATTAGCTTTTGGTCATTTAACCGCTAAATACATTGATGATGCTACTGCAAAAGGCCGTGCAACCATGTTTACAGGTTATGCGCAGCGCTACACAAAAGCAAACGTTACTCCAGCAACTATTGCCTACGCCAAACTTGCACGTGAACATGGCATGTTGCCTGCAGAGATGGCACTTTCATTTGTATACCACCGTTGGTTTGTCACCAGCACGATTATTGGCGCTACTAGCATGAAGCAGTTGAAAGAAAATATAGCGGCTTGGGATACGAAAATTTCGATGGACGTCATGCAGGAAATTGAAAGTTTACATTTGAAAATGACGAACCCCGCACCATAACGCCAGCTAAATTACATAGAGATGTCGAATGGCATTGTTGTGCCATCGTGTGTATCTCGCTAAGTCCCTAAGTATGTTAGCTACTGCACATAGTGAATCGCTAGTTTGCGCATAAAATATCAATAAACTGCCGTGAATACTGGCTTGATTTAATAGGCAGCATACCACTTGCTATATATTGTATTTATAGCGCATCTATTCAGCAGTAAACGCTATTATTAATAAGGGAAATTATGTATCAGCATAAGAATGCGTTACTCAAACATTGTATGTGCTTATCTGCACTTTTATCTTTTCCTATACATGCTGCAGCGAATGAGGTTCTGACTGTTGAACAGGCGATGTTTAAATGTAAAACGACTTATCCATCGCAATTTGAATCGAAAAAGAGGTTAGCCTGTTTTGATAGTATTAGCACGCCGGCTATTGAGGGCATCTCCCGTGAAATTGCTTCTGAAAATGCACTTAATAATACCGCGAATGCAGTCAAAACTGAGGCGGTAGACAATCAACCTAAAGCCGAAACTACAGTTGCCATTATCAAACCGACGGCTGAGCTCACCTATCTAGAAAGAAAGTGGCGCTTAACTTCGCAGGGTGATTGGGACATCAGTGATTTTGAGACTTACAAGTCTAATTATTTATTAGTGACTGCTACTAATAATCCTAATCAAACGCCAGATAGTCCGAGTCAAATCAGTTTGGAAGATAGAAATCTAGATGATAAAGATTTAAAATTCCAACTGAGTTTAAAAACGGAAATGATGAACAACATTCCGTATATTCGTAGTCTGCCTTATGTTACGAGTTCTAGAATTTGGGGTGGTTATACACAACAATCCTATTGGCAAGTGTTTGATGGAGGAGCATCTAGACCATTAAGAGAGAATAATTACGAGCCTGAAGTTATATTGTCTTTGGGCATAGATAATCAGGTAGATGGTATTAAGAAAAATTATATTCCAAGAATGTTAAATCTAGGTGTGGTGCATCAATCCAACGGTCGTTCCAACCCGATTTCTAGAAGCTGGAACCGTATTTATCTTGAAGGTGGCTGGGAGTTAAGCGATCAATTTTCTTTAATGGTGCGACCTTGGTGGCGTGTGCCTGAAGATAAAGATGACAACCCGGATTTAGAAAAATTTATGGGTTATGGCGATGTGACGTTCAGGTGGGAGGACATAAAGCGTAAAAATGCCGCTACACTATTGTTGCGAAATAATTTGCGTAGCGATAACAAAGGCTTTGCTCAAATCGATTTACAAAGACAGGTTTTTAACAATCCTTATCTTAAGCTACACCTAATGCTTTCTTCTGGCTATGGCGCTAGCATGCTCGATTACAACCACTCGCAAACGATATTAGGTTTAGGGATTTCTCTCGGCGAGTAAATTTTGTTGCAGGAGTAGTTGTTCCCATCAACGTTTTAATCAATAATCGTCAGCTTGTGTCATAAATTAGTTGAATATGTCTAACAAGTTACTTCTCGATCGCAGCCTAAAATCTGTGTGGCATCCTTGCACACAGATGAAGCAACATGAATCTTACCCGCTCATTCCAATTCAAAAAGGAGCGGGTGTTTGGCTTTATGACGCAGAAGGAAAGCGTTATCTAGATGCTGTCAGTTCATGGTGGGTGAATCTATTTGGGCATAATAACCCTCGAATTAAAGATGCGATTAAACAGCAACTTGATACGCTTGAGCATGTGATGTTGGCAGGTTTTACGCATGAGCCTGTTGTTGAATTGTCTGAAAAATTGGCTAAGCTCGCAGGCCTAGGTCATGCTTTTTATGCAAGTGATGGTGCGAGTGCGACTGAAATTGCACTTAAGATGAGTTTTCATTATTGGCGTAACTCTGGAAAAATAAATAAAATAAAATTTATTAGCCTGCAAAATAGCTACCATGGCGAGACTTTAGGCGCACTTGGCGTGACTGATGTGGCGATTTTTAAGGATACTTATGCGCCTTTGCTAATACAATCTGCGCAAATGCCTAGCCCGGATTTTAGGTTGAGCGATGACGGTGAAAGTGACGAGGCTTTTGCGCTCAGGTGTGCAGATCAGCTAGAGCACTATATAAGTGAGCATCATGAGCAATTAGCGGCCTTTATCATCGAGCCTTTGATTCAATGTGCCGCTGGTATGGGTATGTATCATCCTGTTTATATAAAGCGTGCACGTGAGATATGTACAAAATATTCAGTACATTTGATTGCGGATGAAATTGCCGTTGGCTTTGGTCGTACTGGAACCATGTTTGCCTGCGAGCAAGCTGATGTAACTGCTGATTTCATTTGTTTGTCTAAAGGGATTACTGGCGGGTATTTGCCATTATCCGCGGTGTTAACAACAGATAAAGTCTATCAAGCTTTTTATGACGACAGCACGATAAAAGGTTTTTTGCACAGCCATAGTTATACTGGTAATCCGTTGGCCTGTAGCGCAGCATTAGCAACATTGGCAATTTTCGATGCTGATAGTGTCATTGAAAAAAATAAAGAAAAAACGGCTTATTTAAATAGCAAAATGCAGGCGCTTTTAGCCTCATCAAATGCTGAGTTGCCGATTCAGCATTTGCGGCATCAAGGCATGATTTCGGCGTTTGATGTTAAAACTAATAATCCAAAATTTTCAAGGGATTGCTATGCTGAAGCTTTAAAGCAGGGTGTGCTGCTTCGCCCGATTGGTAATACTGTGTACTTTATGCCACCTTACACAATCTCTGAGTCCGAGATAGACTTTATGCTGCAGGCGGCAGTGAGTGCCTTGAAAGCCAGTATCTAAATAAAAGTATTGAATAACAGGTTAAATAATGGATCGAGCAATGAGTAAGTTTTTAGTAATTTTATGTTTATGCACGTTTCAATTTGCGTATGCCGAAGAATCAGGTGTCGAGTTGTTAAGTATTGAGCCGGCCGATATTGAGCTATCCAGATCTGAATTGCCTGATACTGTTAATCGTGCCCTACAAAAAGCGGGAGTACCCGCTGAGAGTGTCTCGGTGTATGTGCAGGCTTTGGCTGACCAGCCAACCAAGTTAAGTCCACCGTTACTTACACACTTATCAACTGCACCACTTAACCCTGCCAGCACCATGAAATTACTCACTAGCTATGCAGGTTTAAGTCTGTTGGGCCCAGCTTATCGATGGAAAACTGAAGTGTATACCGACGGAGCGCTTAACAATGGCGTGCTAAAGGGCAATCTATATTTAAAAGGTTATGGCGACCCTAATTTTATGACGGTAGATTTTTGGCGCTTGCTCAATAGTTTGCGTCAACTGGGTGTAAAGGAAATCAAGGGCGATTTAGTGGTTGATAACAGTTACTTTGCCACTAATGCGCAATCTACAGAGAGTTTTGATGGTGAGTCTTTGCGTGCTTATAACGCATTACCGAGTGCCTTGGCGATTAATTTGAAGGCGAGTAGCTTCCGCTTTGATTCGGATGCTAGCCAAGTGACCATCACGCAAGAGCCTAATTTACCAGAAATTAAAGTCATTAATTTGCTTAAAATAAGCAATCCAAAAACTGAAAATACGCGGCCTGTTAATGCACAGTGCTCTACGTGGCGCAATACATTGGGTTACGATGTGAAGTCTGTGGATGGAGTTTCAATAGTTACTTTTAATGGCACTTATGCGCCAAATTGCACAGAAAAATATATAGAGCTTTTGGCGATGGATGAAAATGTCTACACATTACATTTGTTTCGTAAATTATGGTCAGAGTTAGGTGGTAGTTTTAATGGCACACTACTTACCAAGAATGTGCCAGCGAATGCGACTAAACTCGTAAAGCAAGACTCAAAAACGCTGGCGCAAATTCTGCCAGAAATTAATAAATGGAGTAATAATCTGATGGCGCGGCAGTTATTGCTCACCATCGCAGCGGAGTCTTCAGAAGTTGAGAATGTGATTGTCTCAGCAACAGAAGATAATGGCGCAGTGGCTGTGGAGCGTTGGTTAAATTCAATCGGGCTAAAATTCGATGAATTAGTCATTGAAAATGGATCAGGTTTGTCTCGTATTGAACGTATAAGTGCAGAGCATATGGGGCAGATGTTAGTGAATGCTTACTACAGTCCCGTGATGTCAGAATTGATGAGCTCAATGCCTATTTTGGCGGTAGATGGCAGTATGTTAAAACGTATGAAAGACAGTAGTTTACAAGGCAGAGCACATTTAAAAACAGGGTCTATCAATGGAGTATTTGCTGTAGCCGGATATGTGTTAGCTAGCAATGACCAACGCTATGTTGTCGTTTTTATGGTGAATCATGCCAGCGCCGCGCTCACTAAACCTGCGCAAAATGCACTGTTAGAATGGGTGTACGCACAATAATTTGAATGTAGTGTTGCAATGAACCCGTAACGAATTTCAAGTATCATACTGACTGATTTATAAATATTTAAACAGCCTTTGAAATAGTACTAATTTATTTTTAATTCAGATTTTCTGATTTAACCATATGATTTAAATCTGAGCTGACTTAAAGCTAGGCTCAGATTGATTATTATAGACACGGACGACTTATGAAACGCCAAAAGATATTCACTATTACTTTATTGCTCGCGTGCTTTGCCGCGGCAGGCTGCAATGCAAAATCAACATCATCAACACAGGAAAAAGCAGCAATGACACAAAATATTACAGAGTTACAAAAAATTGACACCCAAGTCGGCACAGGCCGTGAAGCAGAACCAGGCTTTAACGTTACCGTGCATTACACAGGCTGGTTATTTGATCCTGCTGCTGAAGGCAACAAAGGCAAAAAATTTGATAGTAGCTTAGATCGCAATCAGCCATTTAATTTCTTTTTAGGTGGTGGTCAAGTGATTCAAGGCTGGGATGAAGGCTTCGCTGGCATGAAAATTGGAGGTAAACGCACATTAGTGATTCCTTCAGAAATGGGTTATGGCACACGTGGTGCCGGTGGTGCGATTCCACCAAATGCGGCGCTGATTTTTGATGTTGAATTATTGGACGTTAAGTAAGCATTAAATAATAAATAGTACGCAAATCGCTTAATTGTAGGGGTGGCAAACGTTACCCCTACAAAGCACAGAAACTATGTGAAAGATAAAGCATGAAAGTAAGTATTAAATGGATAGATGGTGTTAGTTTCGTCGGAGAATCAGAAACAGGTCATGCGGTGGTACTAGATGGCGCGCCTGAGAATGGTGGTCGTAATATTGGTATGCGCCCCATGGAAATGTTACTGATTGGAATGGGTGCCTGCACCTCATTTGATGTGGTCACCATACTTAAAAAGGCTAGGCAACCTATCATTAATTGCGTGGCAGAAATTGATGCAGCACGCGCGGATGAAATACCTAAAGTATTCACTAAAATTCATGTGCATTTTGTGGTGACTGGTAGTGGCTTGAATCCTGTACAAGTGGAACGTGCCATCAAGTTGTCGGCAGAAAAATACTGCTCAGCTTCTCTCATGTTAGGCAAAGTATGTGAGATTACGCATGACTTTGAAATCGTCACTGGTGAAGCTGCTATAAGCGCAACAAAAAGTACGACATAATGAAAACAATGCCAGCTAATCAAACTGTAAGACCGGATGGCATGCTTGGTATACGCCACATTGCGTTGTTTGTTAAAGACTTAGAGGCTTGCATCAAATTTTATGTAGACATTATGGGTATGCACATTGAGTGGCAGCCTGACGCGGACAACGTTTATCTAACTAACCATGGCGATGTGTTTGCGTTGCATAGAGTTGATTATGAGCCGCAAGCACAGCAACGTTTAGATCACATAGGTTTTGTGTTGAATGCATTTGAAGATGTAGATAATTGGTACGACTATTTTGTCAAAAATGGTGTAAAAATTACTGAAAAACCGAAAACGCACCGTGACGGCGCGCGAGGTTTTTATTGTTTAGATGCTGTAGGGCACTTGTTGGAGTTGATTTACCATCCGCCGGTTACTGAATCACAAAAAGCCTAACCCACAGATTGTCAGAAATTTTGCAGTTAAGTGTATTCATAAGCTTCAATACATATAGCAAGTCTAATGATAGGTTTTAGTTTGAGGTTTTATTTTCAGTGACTTTAACTGAAAGTGGTTTTTCGTCTTCTAAAATATTCAACAATCGATCTACATTCGGATGTTTTCCAGGGCAGTTTTCTGCATCATCAGTATGTTCAGCATATAAACTCAAACCTTCTACCGCGGCATCTAAAGAGATCTCTCCGTACATGCGAAACAGGTGGTAGTAAACTTTTACTGAGCCTTGGCTGCCTGGTTTGTTTTCAAGCACGCCTGCGTTGCTGCCATCCGAGTTAAAAAGCTCAATACGCTGCACGTGCGAGGCGTCGTCAAGCGTCTGTAATACGTCACTAAATTTTTGCATAAGCTAATAATTCCACAGTAAAGATAATTTTATAATAAATTTTTATCAACTTGGCTTCTATCAAAAAGAAATCACAAGTGATATGAAGTCGATGTCATCAATTTGGAAATTTTTTGCATTAAAAATTTCGCCGGTGTTGGCAAATCAGCCGCACCAAGTTGTTTCGCTTCTTTTGCATGTTTAGCTTCATCAAGCTGCATTTGTTCAATAATTTTACGAGTTTTATGGTCGGATTCTGGCAACTTTTCAAGATGACTCGCTAAATGTGTTTCCACTTGCTTTTCAGTCTCGGCTAAAAATCCTAAATTCCATTTATCGCCCAATGCGCCAGCTATTACGCCCATCGTGAAAGAACCAGCATAGAACAATGGGTTTAGCAGGCTAGTACGCCCACCTAATTGTGTTATGCGTGTCTCACACCATGCTAGATGCTCTGTTTCTTCAAGTGCTGCGTGCTTTAATGCTGCAGTTGTTTCAGGATGACGCGCTGTGAGCGCCTGTCCGCTATACAGCGCTTGTGCGCACACTTCCCCAGTATGGTTTACGCGCATTAGTGCAGCTGCATGTTTTTTTTCAACATCGCTTAAACTGGTTTCCGCGGTGTCTGCGTCAGGGTGGATTCGCAGACTATGCGGTTGTGCCAATAAAGCACGTAGCCCTTTGTCGAATTCAGTAATTAATGTGTCTAGTGTTGGCATAAGTATTATTTATTCTACGCTCAAATGTTGTTTATTATTGATATTAGTCATGTTTAAACAATGCCGACATAACCGATCTGTTTGGCAATAATTTGTATTGGATGTTCAACAGAGACATTTAAATTTTGCGCACGTAAACCTTCCGCAATATGCAGGCTACAGCCAATATTGGAGGTAGCAAGTTTAGTAACATTGTTTGTTTTAATTGCAGTCACTTTGTCGTCACGTAAGTTAGTGGCCATTTCACTTTGTGTAAGCATATAGGCGCCTGCACCCCCACAACATTGCCCATTGTTAGCAAGCGCGGATATTGTTGCTTGCGGTATTTTTTGAAGCAAACCATACACAGCAAGCTGACTTTTTTGCACGTTACGAAGAGTGCATGGGTCTTGTACGTAGATATGCTCTTTTAATGCAGCAATATTGATACCTTCCCAATCACAGGTCATTAAAAACGCACTGATGTCCTGCACACTATGTTGTGGCAGATAATCATTTAGGCCAGCACCACAGCCACTGGCAACGCTTATGACCGTTATGCTTTCTTCAAAGCTTACTTGATTGGCGGCAACTAGCTTTTGCGCCTCATTCGTATCGCCCATTTGTCTCGCAATACTGCCACAACAGGTTTGCCCAGTAGGAATATGCACATCAATACCCAGCTTATTCAACACATATATACTGGCTTTAAGCGTATCGCTATCTAGCGTATTACTAGCACAGCCTAAGAACAGACTGACTGCTTTGTTTTTATTCAGTGTATCAGCCGTGCCTTTTTCATTCGATACGTAAAGGCTTTTCCACAAGACAGGCTTTTTGAGTTTGGGTAATAACTTGGCTGTGGGTACCAAGCCTTGTAGTAACCCACTCAGTTTACATTGCTGAATGAGCCATACTGAACTGCTTAAGGCATACTGCAAATAGCGATGCCGAATCAACGGTTTTGCAAGCGAGAGCCAAATATTTTTTTTCTGCATAAAAAGCGCACGGGAGGTATCTATTAACGCGCCATAGTTAACATTATTCGGGCAGGAAGATTCACAGTTCCGGCAGTTTAAACATAAATCGATATGTTCATTGAAACGGGCATTATTCGGCAAAATATCTTGTGCCACTGCGCGCATCAGTTGAATGCGGCCACGTGGAGAGTCTGCTTCAGAACCGGTTTTTCTGTAAGTAGGGCAATGTGGCAGGCAAAGGCCGCAGGCAACGCAGCGATCCGCTTCTACAATCAATTCTTTTATAGATAAAGACATGTGCTTATTATAAACCCCAAGTTCTTAATAGTTAGGCTGTGATTGACCTATGGGCATAAAAAATCCGCATTGACTTCTTCAGATTAAGAGGTCAATGCGGATATTAATTCCCGCCTAAAAAAACTTTAAAGTCAGTTAGCTTTAGCTGCTTCCACTTTTGGAGGTTCAGATTTAATGACTGGTTTGCCTTTAAGAAAATTCATCGCTTGTGTGAACTGAATGTCATCTTTGCTCGCAGGTTCAATCGGACCTGTCGGTTCTGCAAATTTCTTCTCGTTCATTTTCTCTTTAGCAGCATCTTTAGCTGGTGTTGTTGCATCTACTTTTTCTGGGGTAGCCGCTGGTGAGTCTTTAGGATTGCTTAAATGGCGAGTTAAATCAGCTTCATGAATATTGTTAGACTGATCTGTACCATCTTCAACAATGTAATCAGGAACGATACCTTTTGCTTGAATCGAACGACCGTTTGGTGTGAAGTAACGTGCAGTAGTCAGCTTGATTGCCGCGCCGTTGTTCATGGGCATAATAGTTTGTACTGAGCCTTTACCAAAGCTTTGTATGCCAATCACCGTTGCCCGTTTGTGATCCTGCAATGCGCCAGCAACGATCTCTGATGCAGATGCAGAGCCTGCATTAATCAACACTACCATCGGTACTGTTTTTACATCTTCTGGAATACCGCGAATATAATCATTTGCAATACCACCACGTGCGTAGTTTTCTGGGCTTACGGTAAGTTTCATTTTAGAATCCGGAGCACGACCTTCTGTGTACACTACCAACGCATCTTTAGGTAAGAATGCGGCCGATACGCCTACTGCGCCATTAAGTAAGCCGCCTGGGTCATTACGTAGATCCAAAATAAAGCCTTTAAACGGACCTTTATTCTCATCGTGCATCGCTTTAATGGCTTTAGCAAGATCTTCACCAGTGTGCTCTTGAAACTGAGTCACGCGCGCATAAGCATAACCAGGCTCTGTAAGCTTGTATTTCACGCTTTTGTTTTTGATAATTGCACGTTTCAATGTAAATATGAGTGGTTTAGGTTCACTTTTACGGAATACAGTTAAAACAATAGTAGTGTCTGGTTTACCGCGCATGCGCTTGACTGCATCATTTAAATTCATACCTTTGACTGGAGTGTCATCTAATTTAGTAATTAAATCACCACTTTTTAACCCCGCAGCGAACGCAGGTGAGTCTTCAATAGGTGAAACTACTTTAACTAAACCGTCTTCCATACCAACTTCAATGCCTAAACCACCAAACTCACCTTGCGTTGCGGCTTGCATGTCTTTAAACGCATCTGCATCCATGTAAGTAGAATGTGGATCTAAACCTGTAAGCATGCCGCTAATTGCTTCGGAAATCAGTTTCTTGTCTTCAACGGTTTCAACATAATCAGTTTTAATTTTGCCAAACACTTCAGCAAAAGCACGTAAGTCATCTAACGGTAGCTGTGGCTTAACCATTTTTTCAGCTACGGCTGAGTAGGTTAAACTAAGCATAAGGCCCAGCAGCAAGCCAGAGCCAACTAACCCTAGCTTAGCAAAACCGTTATATTTATTTTTAGCTTGCATGTATTATGATTCCCAAATAAATAACATTATGTGTTGTAAGACACAGTTCATTTTAATAGTTTCAAAGCCAAACAATTATATTCACTATAACTTGTTATATTTGCAATAAATTTATCTAAAAGTATAACAGCAAGGAAGCCTAAATTGCGTGAACATAACACTGAAATTAATGCTAGTAAAATCAATGCGATTGAAATTACCTACTGTACTCAATGCCGTTGGCTTTTACGCGCGGCATGGTTGACACAAGAGCTACTCACGACTTTCGAGCAAGATTTAACGAGCGTCACCTTAAAGCCAGGGACAAATGGTATTTTTGAAATCAGC
>JANOHT010000013.1:0-2884 GCA_031406605.1 Methylotenera sp.
TGCAACACACCAATGGCCGCCGCATAGAAGCCGCAAACCAGCTAGGCATGGGGCGCAATACACTTACGCGGAAGATTCAAGAGCTCGGGATTGATGACTAAAAAAGCAATGCTCTGCAGGCCGCATGGATACTGGCTTGCATGCTATCGTTTAACCGTCATTGCGAGGAGTGCAACGACGAAGCAATCCATTCGAAGCCACTTTATTCCTACAGCGTAACTTTTCTCTACTTTGTTACACTGCTTAGATTGCCACGCCGTCATTGCGAGCGTAGCGCGGCAATCGCAATGACGGCGCTTGTCATTGCGAGGAGTGAAACGACGAAGCAATCCAAACAATGCTGCCTTATTCATACAAAGTAACTTGTTTTAATTTTGATAAATTGCTTGGATTGCCGCGGGCTTTGCCCTTCTCGCATGAATAATGCGCTTCAGCGCATTATTCTGCGGTGATGCCAAGCACTGGTACGCAATGACGGCTTACACCTTAATCGCATTTACTCGGCTAACTGGGAACACGCTTTGTTTTTGGGCATCAATTTTGGTCACAAAAAACACCTGCGCCAGCCTAGAATCTTGCATGGTTTTACCAAAAAACTGATTGGCCGCATGAAAATGACGACCTTCGTAGATAATCAGCGTGTTATACACATTATTTACCCGCACAATTTCATCAAACATGCTGTGATAATCGGTGTTCATGGCAATTTTGCCCGCTTTAAAACGCACGTCGTTATCAACTAAAGCTTGTTGATATTTAGCTTCATCATAGCTTTTATTAGGCTTAAATAGCGAAGTGCCAGAGTTTAACGGCGAATCAGGCGTTAAATACAGCACGCCAGCAAACACGGTATTGTGGTCGGTATGAATCACACCTTGATTGTACTCGGCAGAAACACTTTGAAAACTGGTAGTAATTAACCAGAGCATGTGGTCGTTCTCAGCATTATGAAAAACCGAAACCAGCTTGGTACAAATTTTGTCAAAAAGCGCTTTATCCAGATTAGATAAATCTTTGGTTCTGCAACCTGGGTAAACATAATCAATATCTTTTACCTCGTGGCAAAAAGTATATTTTTGCGCCAAAGCGAATTTTCTAATCGCGTCAGGGTTTTCGTAAAAATTTTCGATGATTGTAACTGGGTATAAATTCATATGTTTAAATAACTTGCTTAATATTAACGATAAACTTCTTTTCTATTCCCAATTTTAACAATTGAAATCGTAATTTCTGCATCATTGATACTTGCAATTATCCTGTAGTCACCAATGCGATACTTCCAAAAATCACTTAATTCTGACCCTTGCAAAGCAGCACCAAATATTCTTGGGTTTTCTGCAGTAATCATTCTATTTTCAATAAAATTAATAATGCGCGCTGCTATTGGCTTATCTAGTTTTTGTAATACTTTTAAGGCCTTATCATCTACTATAACTTTCCAAGCCATTAATCAACCAAGCCTAAACGATTTTTCACTTCATCTAGCGAGTAAGTCTTACTGCGCCCAGCCTGAATATCAACCATACGCTGTTCAGCTTCATAGAAATCTTCCATATCTTCCAAGTACTCTAAAATGGCCTCACGCGCATAAAACGTTTTGGTACGGCCTGTACTTTTGGCAAGGTTATCTAACCTTGCCTCAATTTCTGCGGGTAATCTAATGGCTAACATTTTAATCTCCAATATTTGCTATACATGTATATCGTATAGTAAATTAAGTTAATATACAATAAAAAAACGGCAGCCTGTTATCTTTGCGATAAATGTAATGACGAAGCAACCCACACAAACGCCATTGCGAGAAGTGAAGCGGCGAAGCAATCCAGACGCTGCATCCGAGTAAGCAATATTGCTCATTAATAAATTACATTGCTTGGATTGCCGCGCTTCGCTCGCAATGACGGCAATAAAAAAACGGCAACCGAGGTTGCCGTTTTTATTTTATCTTTCTTAAACTAAACAGGGATAACCCTACGTAATTCTAGAAGAATAAGATTGCGCCTAAAGCGATAGTTTTAGCTTTAGCTTTTTCAGAGCCAGCGCCGCCGCCGAAAGCAACGTCACGTTCAACGTTTGAGTACTCAGCAACTAAGTTTAAGTGTTTAGTGATTGGGTGATAAGCACCAACTGTCCACATTGAATCTTCAATATCTTTGAACTCACCACTGTTACCGTCTAAAGTAGACTCACCGTATGAAAGACCCAATTTAGTGCCTGCACCTGGAATGGTGTATGTACCTTGAACGTACCATTGATCTGAATCACGGTCTTTACCAGTAGCATCAAAACCATCAAATAATTGAATTGTTTGGCCAATACCAGAACCATCACCATAGTAGCCAGTTAAACCGAAACCAGCTACATTAACTGTTGCGCCAATGTCAAATGCTGTAGCACGGTCATCTTTTGTACCGCCCAAGCCATCACTTAGATCTTTAACTTTTTGTGTGATACCAGAAACCCATACTTTACCACCGAAATCGCCAGCCCATTCGTATGAAGCTTTACCTTCGAACGCTGGTGATGAACCACCGCGCTCTGAGTTAGAACCACTAATACCAAGTGTATCTACTGCGTTCCAGCTTTGTGTTACACCAGCTGTAAAACTAAAGCCATTCCAGTTTGGTGATGAGTAAGCAACTTGTGATTTCCAGTCAGCATACATAAAACCAGTACCAATACGGCCTAATGTTGTTGTGTTACCAGCCAAGTTACCAGCACCAGAACCAACACCCAACAATGTCATGTCATTCAAAATAGCGTCAGAAGCATAAATGCCTAAGTCTTTACCTAATTTGATAGAACCCCATGATTTGTCACCGAATGTCAAGAATGCCTGACGGTTTTCTTGTTGAGATGATTGACGACCACCTTGTGTAGTTGA
>JANOHT010000017.1:0-5778 GCA_031406605.1 Methylotenera sp.
GCGGGCTTAGTGCATTCATGATCAGCTTTTTGATGCTGCAATGTCCACGGCGTGCTTATCTTAAATGCTGCCAGCCACATTTCAACACCACCTAATAATGCACCAACCCAACTACCGAAACGGGAAAGCAGTGGTTTAACGTTTCGTACTGCATGCAAATCTTGCCATACCCAAGAGTCACGTAATGCTTGTGGATACTTATGTAACAATTTACGCCCATCAACTTCTTGATCACAGACTGCTTCAAATGCAGCCTCAGCGGCCAGCATGCCTGATTTCATCGCATTATGGCTACCTTTGATGCGAGGTACATTCACCATGCCTGCGCTGCAGCCAATCAATGCGCCTCCAGGAAATATCAATTCCGGCCAGGATTGCATACCGCCTTCACTAATTGCCCTAGCACCGTAGCTTAAGCGTGTCCCGTTCTGCAACAATCGCTTGATAGATGGATGGGTCTTGAAACGCTGAAACTCATCAAAAGGCGAAAGATGCGGATTGGCATAATCTAAGTGCACAACGAAACCAATAGACACCAACTGCTCGCCGTAGTGATATATAAAAGAGCCTCCACCTGTATCCGCTTTCAATGGCCAACCAATACTGTGTTGCACTAGTCCTAATTGATGCTGCTCTGCGGGAATGCGCCACACTTCTTTTAGCCCCATGCCATATTTTTGCGGAGATGATTGGCCTCGCAAATTGAAATGACTTTCCAACTCGCGTGTCAAAGAACCGCGCACACCCTCGGCAATTAAAGTATAAGGCGCCCTAATCTCGATTCCCGACGTAAAGTTTGCAGTCGGCTGCCCTGCTGCATCACGGCCCATATCCCCTGTAATGATACCCAGTACCTGCTGTTCGTTATCTGGGCTATATAGCATTTCCTGCGCACTGAAACCCGCATAAATCTCTACACCCAAACTTTCAGCCTGCTCTCCGAGCCATTTACATACTTCACCCAGACTGACAATAAAATTACCTTGATTACTCATGAGCGGCGGCAGGAGCCAATGGGGAATAGACAAAGATTTATTTTCCCCAAGCAGTAAAAATTCATCCTTACTGACTAAAGTATTTATTGGCGCACCTAACTCTCGCCATTCAGGAATCAATTCGTCTAATGCAATAGAGTCTATTACTGCACCTGAGAGTATATGCGCGCCTACTTCCGCAGCTTTCTCTAACACGCAAACACTTAATTCACGATTAGCCTTAATTGCTAATTGCTTGAATCTAATGGCCGCAGCAAGCCCGGCAGGACCTGCGCCCACGATCAAAACATCGTAATTCATTACATCACGCTCTATTGCATCACTTTGCATATATTTCCTTACTAATCCCTTAAGCTATATCAGGTAAATTAACTAAATCACTACGTTCCACGCCGTCAGTCAAATTTCTACACAATGTTAAAAACTCACGCATACCAGCCGTTTGATACTTTTGCTTGTGCCATAAAAAATAAAAATAACGACTTAAATCCAAATTTTGCGTAGCAAGCGGCACTAAGCTACCCCGCCGAAACGCGTCTCTTAATGCTAACCGTGAAATGCAGCCTATGCCTAACCCTGACTCTACAGCACGCTTAATGGCTTCTGTATGTTCGAGTTCAAGTCGAATATTGAGTTCAGCATGATGATTATGAAATGCACGGTCAAAAGTTTCTCGTGTTCCAGAACCTTTTTCTCTCAGTATCCAAGGCTCGTGCAAAATTTGCTGGATTGTCAGCCGCTTTTGTTTAGCTAATGGATGATTCGGTGAACTGAATACTACAAGTTCATCCGCTATCCAAGGCTGCACTTCTATATCAGGATGATAACAATCACCTTCGATCAAACCTAAATCTAATTCATGATTCGCTATTTGATGCACCACTGTACTAGTGTTATGTACTTGTAATTCGATGCGACTTTCAGGATGCTCTTGCAAGAATCTTGCGACAAGTATCGTAGCCAAATAGTTACCTACCGTTAAGGTTGCGCCTATTTTCATCAACCCAAAGCCTGCGTTTCCTTGCAGGGAACCTTCAATCTCTCTTGCTCTATCTAGCAACTCTACGGCTCTTGGGAGTAACATACGGCCCGCTTCATTGATGCGCAAAGATTTGCCTACTCTATCAAAAAGTTGCAAATCAAATTGACGCTCAAATTCGCCCAGCGATGAGCTAGTGGCAGATTGGGAGAGTGATAAATCCTCGGCAGCCCGCGATACGCTCTCGGTGCGACTGATGGCGACGAAGATTTCCAGTTGTCTTAAACTAAATCTCATTAATTGAATCGTACGTTGTAACTCTCATAGTTTATAATATTACACGTTTTTATTATCTATTTAACAGATATATATATCCATTATAATTCATTTAACAAATATTACAGATTGTTATAAAATACGTATTAATTGTTTTTGGAAAGCATTATGAAAATATTAGTCGCAGTAAAAAGGGTGGTTGATTACAACATTAAAGTTCGCATTAAAACGGATGGCTCAGATGTGGATATCCATGGCGTGAAAATGGGCGTTAATCCATTTGACGAGAACGCGATTGAGGAAGCGCTGCGCTTGAAGGAACAAGGTAAAGCTACTGAAATCGTAGCAATCTCTATCGGTACAGCGGCTAATCAAGATGTATTGCGTCATGCACTTGCCATGGGCGCAGATAGAGCCATCTTAATTGATAGTGCTGTAGGATTGCAGCAACTTGGCGTGGCTAAATTATTGAAAGCCATTGTGTTACGTGAACAGCCTGATCTTATTATGCTTGGCAAACAAGCCATTGACGACGACGCTGGGCAAACTGGGCAAATGCTGGCAGCCCTATTAGACTACCCTCAAGGTACTTTTGCCTCTGCATTAAGCGTAGAGAATGGCACGCTGAATGTAACCCGTGAGATTGATGGCGGAACGGAACTGATAACGCTAACCCTGCCTGCGGTGGTTACTGCGGATTTACGTTTAAACGATCCACGTTTTGTAAAACTGCCGAATTTAATGATGGCGAGAAAAAAACCCATAGAAACCATTCATGCTGCGGATTTAGGTGTAGATACAGCCTCTAAACTTAAACAGTTGAAGGTAAGCGAGCCTCCCTCTAGGAAACCTGGTATTAAAGTGAATAGCGTGACAGAACTGCTCACGAAATTACGAACGCATGAAGGCATAAGGATATAAATAATGAATCATTTGAGAACTCTTATTTTAGCTGAACATGATGGCAGTAAACTTAGCGCTTCTGTTCATCACGCAATCGCTGCCGCACAATTTTGGAACGTGCCGATTGACGTTTTAGTAGCAGGCAACAATTCCAGCGATATCGCAGCAAAAGTTGCAGCTATCACTGGTGTTGCGCGTGTAATTCATGCTGATGCGACACACTTGGCACATCCTCTTGCAGAAGATATGGCTAATTTAATCGTATCTATTGGCAATGAATATCAAGTCATCATGGCTGCGCACTCCTCGTTTAGCCGGAATATCTTGCCGCGTGTCGCAGCATTGCTGGACATTGGAATGATTTCAGATGCATTGGAAATCCAAGCGAATCAAACTTATATTCGTTCAATTTATGCGGGCAACGTTTTAAGCACGGTCCAAAGTACTGATGCAGTGCAAGTGTTAACCATCCACAGCAGCAGTTTTTCTGCCGTTGCCGAGATCGGCGGCAATGCAGAAATCGTCAACGTTACAGCGCCAGCGCCTTTTACTAAGACACGTTGGATCAGCGAAAGTATCAGCCATTCAGACAGGCCGGCGTTAAACTCTGCTAAAGTTGTTATTTCCGGCGGCAGGTCACTCGGCAGTGCAGAAAAATTTGAACAACTGTTATCGCCCCTTGCATTAAAACTAGGCGCGGCATTAGGCGCTACGCGCGCGGCGGTAGATGCCGGTTATGCACCTAATGAGATTCAAGTCGGACAAACAGGTATTGTCGTTGCACCTGAGCTTTATATTGCTGTAGGTGTATCTGGTGCGATTCAGCACACTTACGGCATGAAAGACAGTAAAATAGTGGTCGCAATTAATCAGGATCCAGACGCGGCAATCTTTCAAGTGGCTGACTATGGGTTGGTGGCAGACTTATTTGAGGCAATTCCTGAGCTAACCGCAGCTATTCACTAGCCACATTACTAAACCAAAGTACTATTAATTAGACTATAAAGAAAATATCAATGAGTAAATTTACTACAGAACGCGTATTAAGCGTTCATCACTGGAACGATACCCTATTCAGTTTCAAAACGACCCGTGACCCTGGCTTGCGTTTTGAAAATGGCCAGTTCGTGATGATTGGACTTGAAGTGGATGGACGTTCTTTATTGCGTGCTTACAGTATTGCAAGCCCTAATTATGAAGAACATCTAGAGTTCTTTAGCATTAAAGTGCCAAATGGCCCACTCACCTCACGCCTGCAACATTTAAAAGTAGGCGATGACATATTAGTAGGTCGTAAATCAACGGGAACGCTAATAACGCATGATTTAAAACCAGCTAAAAATCTTTACTTTTTATCTACTGGCACAGGCTTAGCGCCTTTTATCAGTTTGATTCAAGACATTGAAGTGTATGACCGCTTTGAAAAAGTAGTGCTTATTCATGGTGTTCGTCATGTGAATGAATTAGCTTATACGGACTTTATCGAAAAAGAACTGCCCAATAATGAATTTTTTGGTGATCAAGTACGTGAGAAATTAATTTACTATCCAACCGTTACGCGAGAGCCATTCCGTAATCAAGGTCGCCTGACCGACCTCATCGAATCAGGAAAGTTATTTGATGACATAGGCTTACCTCCATTAAACCCGGAAAATGATAGAGCGATGATATGTGGTAGCCCGCAAATGCTGGCAGACACGTCCGCATTGCTTGATGCGAAAGGCTTTAAGGTTTCACATCGCATCGGTGAGCCAGGTGATTATGTGATAGAGCGCGCGTTTGTCGAAAAATAGTGCTGAGAATCAATATGAAGGGTGACAGACTTTTTCTTTCAAATCACAATTTCATTTTAATAACGGGTTGGTTTCATACAAAAGAGGGTGTCCCCTCGCGGGGCTGGCAATATTCTGACCCGCGGGTGTCTTATCCTCCGCGTTTCAACTACTCAACAATAACGGCTAAGGGTTAACAGTTACAATAGCGCTTTTGTTCGGGATAATTTCAGTGCAATCTCGCCTTGCTGCCAGAGCTTTCCGCCCGCTGCGCTTGCCGGACCGGGTTATCGTTGAGGAATACGGTTCGCTCCATGTTGCGTGCCGGCTCGATAGTTTATAAATCAACGATGCTGGAACTGCGTCATATCGGCAAAGCCTATGCGAATGGACGGCAGGTGCTGGCCAATTTGTCCTACGCCCTCGGTGCTGGCGAATATGTGGCGATAATGGGTGAGTCCGGAGTCGGCAAATCAACACTGTTGAATCTGATTGCCGGTTTGGATACCCCGGATGCGGGCGAGATACTGATCGGTGGCATCGCCATGTCGTCATTGGATGACGATGCGGCGACCCGACTGCGGCGCAAAGAGTTTGGCTTCGTCTTTCAAGCGTTTCATATCCTGCCGCATCTGACGCTGAGTCAGAATATCGCTCTGCCCTTGCTGCTGAATGGCGTCTCTGGTGAGCGTATTGAAGAACGCACCGGGCAAATGCTGAACGCGGTCGGCTTGCACGACAGAGGACAGCATTTCCCGCGCCAGCTATCCGGGGGCGAGATGCAGCGAGTCGCCATCGCGCGTGCATTGGTACATCGCCCTAAATTGATCCTGGCCGATGAGCCGACCGGCAA
>JANOHT010000032.1:0-7614 GCA_031406605.1 Methylotenera sp.
GCGATGATGGCGGCCTTTATTGTGTCATTACCATATACTTTGTATCAAGTATGGGCATTTGTGGCGCCAGGCTTGTATGCGCATGAGAAAAAATTCATGATTCCTATGATTGTTGCAAGCAGCTTACTTTTCCTTGCTGGTATGACGTTTGCCTACTTTCTGGTCTTTCCAGTGATATTTGGTTTTATCGTGGGGACGGCGCCAGAAGGCGTAGCGGTAATGACAGATATTGGCAATTATTTAGATTTTGTGATGACACTATTTTTCGCATTCGGTATTGCATTTGAAATACCAATTGCTGTTGTGATGGCCGTGCGCTTTGGCTGGGTGACGACGCAAGTGTTACAACAAGCGCGTGGTTATGTCATCGTCGGCGCTTTTGTGATTGGCGCCATATTTACCCCGCCTGATATCATTTCACAGTTTATGTTGGCTGTGCCTATGTGGTTGCTGTACGAATTAGGCATCATTGTGGCGAAGTTTACTAAGCAAGCACCAGACCCTAAAATTTTACCGCCCGCATAATATCAAATGCTCATGTTTTGATGTGCCAAGACTTCCTCTGAATCAGGGTTCACTCACTCACCATCACTGGTTTAGGCCGCTTACCAATAATCACGATAATATCGATAATTTTTTCAGCACGTGCAATTTTGAGGGTAGCTTTTTGATTTGGAATCAAGCCCGCTATTATATTGAGCATTCCGCCACTATCTAACACGGGCTTGCCATTAATGGCTAATAAAATATCCCCTGCACGCAATCCTGCTTTGTCCGCTGGACTATTGCTCAGTACGCCTGCAATTAATGCGCCTTGTGTAAGATTAAGCTTGAACGACTCAGCCAGTTCTGGCGTAATATCTTGCGCTTCAATACCCACCCATCCGCGTGTTACATTGCCTTGTGTCACAATCTGCTCCATGACTTGGCGTGCTAAAGTTGCAGGAATAGCGAAACCAATACCCATAGAACCACCACTGCGTGAGTAAATAGCACTATTCACGCCAACTAAATTTCCTTCGGTATCAATTAGAGCGCCACCTGAGTTGCCAGGATTGATTGAAGCGTCAGTTTGAATAAAATTTTCAAAAGTGTTAATGCCTAGATGGCTACGCCCAAGCGCACTGACAATACCTTGAGTCACGGTTTGTCCAACCCCAAATGGATTGCCAATGGCGAGTACTACGTCACCTACACTTAACTTGTCAGAGCTGGCAAAAGTGATTGCAGGCAAATTTTCAGCATCAATTTTAATCACAGCTAAGTCGGTATCTGGATCAGTACCCACTACTTTAGCGGTCATTTTTCTGCCGTCACCCAGTGCGACTTCTATTTCATCTGCTAAAGCTACCACATGGTTATTGGTTAAAATTAAACCTTGCTCACTGACAATCACACCTGAACCCAAGCTATTTTCTGGTTGCGACGGGCTCTCTAGACCATCTAATTGGTCACCAAAAAACTGACGAAATGCAGGATCATCCAGGTATTTTTGATGTGGGTTGGCTGGCGCATTTTTACTGGTAAAAATATTCACCACAGCAGGCATGGCTTTTTTTACCGCAGTACTATATGAGCCTGCTAAATTTGCATTAATGCTAGGCGTGACTTGTTTAACCACCACTGCGTTATTCGTTTTATTCAACAGATGTGGATAAAACATGCGTACGACAAATAGCAGTGCCAAGCTTGCGGTCACCACTTGTGCAAAAATGAGCCATAATTTTTTAGCTAGCTGATTATTCATAGTATTTAATGTTAAGTTCTTAAAGTGTTTGAGATTTCCAAGTATTGCAATCGTATAATTATTTAAAGAGATGCTTTATCAAATTTTCGGAATTTGACAAGTAGCGCTTTAATACTAATATTGACATCAATTGAACCGTATAATTGTTGATGAGGCTTTGATAGCAGAAATCAATACAGTGACTATCAAAACAATATGGAAATCATCAAAAGGCAAGACAAATGGTAAAAATCAATGAGTTAGTCCATTATACCCAACAACTCTTAGAAGTTGAGCGTTTCAAAGATTACTGCCCAAATGGCTTGCAAGTTCAAGGTGCAGATGAGATTCGCAAAATTGTAACGGGTGTTACTGCAAGCATGGCGCTATTAGAGGCTGCCCATCAAGCAAATGCAGATTTGATATTAGTGCATCACGGATATTTTTGGCGTAATGAAGACCCGAGAATCATAGGTATTAAACGTAATAGAATCGCATTTTTATTACAAAACAACTTAAATTTAATGGCTTACCATTTGCCATTGGATGCGCATCCGCAACTTGGTAATAATGCACAGCTTGGCAAAAGGTTAGGCATCGTGCCCATCGGCTTCGCAGGTGAGTCTAATATCATTGCTTATGGGCAATTACATTACCCTATGAATCTACATGACTTTGCAAAACATTTAGAAGTAGTGTTACAACGTGCGCCGCTAGTCATCGGTAATCCGCAAAAAATTGTGGAGAATATTGCTTGGTGCACTGGTGCAGCACAAGGTTATATTGATACAGCGATTGAGCTGGGTGTAGATGTCTTTATCAGTGGTGAAATCTCAGAACAAACTACCCACCAAGCAGTCGAAAACAACATCTCTTATATTGCTGCTGGTCATCACGTAACAGAACGTTATGGCGTGCAAGCTTTAGGTGAGCATCTAGCGGAAAAATTCAATATAAGACATGAATTCATAGATATTCATAATCCAGTTTAATTGTTTTATTTCAGTTACTTATAAAATAAAGCTTTAATTGAGCGGCAAAAAATTGTATAATCTCGCGCTCGTTATATGCTATGTATTGTGTTTTGCTTAGATTAAAACCATCAAGGTGATGAGCGTATCAACGACCCGAATTTATTAAGGTTAGATTGAACTGTTTGTAATCTAACTTTTATTAGACCAGTTTGTATTAAAAGGTTAGTAATTTTTGTTAAGCAGTAATGAAGCGAATCTCAAAAGGGCGAAACTTCATTTATCAACTCATTATGAGGAAAACATGTCAGACAATCAGCATGGCAAGCATCAATCAAGTTCTCAAGAAGTTAGTGCCACAGAATCCTTAGCGTCAATACACGCTAATATTGACGCAGAAAAGCGTAAATTCTTAATTGCTACATCAACTGTAGGTGCAATAGGTGTCGCAGCGGTAGCTGTGCCGTTTATTGCCAGTATGACGCCAAGTGAGCGCGCTAAGGCAGCGGGCGCGCCAGTCGAAGTGGATATCAGTAAAATTGAGCCGGGTGCAATGATGACCGCAGAGTGGCGTGGTAAGCCAGTGTGGATTATTAACCGTACTGATGAGATGACTGCAGAATTAGCAAAACATAATGATCAACTTTCAGATCCAAATAGTGAAGTAACTTCACAACAGCCAAGCTATTGCAAAAATGCTGATCGCGCCATCAAGCCAAATTTAGCGGTCATTGTCGGCATTTGCACGCATTTAGGTTGCTCACCCTCCGCCAAATTGGAGCCAAATGGTGATATGGGCGATAACTGGCCAGGTGGTTTTTTCTGTCCGTGTCATGGATCTAAATTCGATCTTGCTGGTCGCGTGTATAAAGGTTCTCCAGCACCTATCAATTTAGTCGTTCCACCTTACAAATATTTAACTGACAATACTTTAGTTATTGGCGTTGATACTGAAGAGAAGGCCTAATCATGACCGATAAAAACAAATCAGCATTATCAAATGCATTAAATGACGGCCTAAATTGGGTGGATGAACGTTTTCCGCTTACTAGTAACATCAAAGCGCATTTGACCGAATATTACGCACCGAAAAACTTCAATTTTTGGTACTTTTTTGGTTCGTTAGCATTATTGATACTGGTGCTACAAATTCTCACTGGTATATTCTTAACCATGCATTACAAGCCGGACGCGGAATTAGCATTTGGCTCTGTAGAGTACATCATGCGTGATGTGCCATGGGGATGGTTGATTCGTTACATGCACTCCACTGGTGCCTCTATGTTTTTTGTGGTGGTTTATTTGCATATGTTCCGAGGCATTATTTATGGTTCATACCGCAACCCTAGAGAGCTGATTTGGTTGTTTGGCGTGGGTATATTCTTATGTTTAATGGGTGAGGCTTTCTTTGGCTACCTGTTGCCGTGGGGTCAAATGTCTTATTGGGGTGCGCAAGTCATTGTGAATCTTTTCTCAGCGATTCCGTTTATCGGCCCAGATGTTTCCGAGTGGTTGCGTGGCGATTATTTGGTCTCTGATGCCACCTTAAATCGCTTTTTTGCTTTTCATGTGATTGCCTTGCCGCTTGTATTGTTAGGTTTAGTGGTTGCACACTTAATAGCGCTGCATGAAGTAGGGTCAAATAACCCGGACGGCATTGAGATTAAAAAGTTGAAAGATAAAAAGACGGGTATTCCTTTAGATGGTATTCCGTTTCATCCATATTACACGGTGAAGGACCTGGTAGGTGTTACGGTGTTTTTAATGGTGTTTTCTGCGGTCATTTTCTTTGCGCCTGAAATGGGTGGTTATTTCCTAGAGGCGAATAATTTTGTGCCCGCAAATCCCTTGGTAACACCTGCGCACATTGCGCCAGTGTGGTATTTCACACCATATTATTCAATTTTACGTGCCGTTCCACCAATACTTAATTCGCAATTTCCAGGCGTGGCAGCTATGGGCTTGTCGGTCATGGTGTTTGCACTGTTGCCTTGGTTAGACAAAGGCTCTGTGAAGTCTATTCGTTATCGAGGCGCGCTGTACAAAAAATGGTTGGCTGCATTTGTGGTGAGTTTTGTTGTGTTGGGCTACCTTGGTACAGTGCCGTCAAATGTATGGGGCCAATTTGGTGTTTGGATGGGTAATGCAGACCGCGCAACAGTAGTAGCAAGGATTTTCACGATTGTTTACTTTGCTTTTTTTATACTTATGCCGTGGTACACCAAAAAAGATAAAACTTTGCCAGTACCGGAAAGGGTAGCGGGTTAATTAATATGAAAACTAAAAATATAATGAAAAAAACTTTATTAGTTTTAGCGTTACTTCCGTTACTTACGCTGTCATCAGTAACATTTGCAAGCGAAGCTGTACATTTAGATAAAGCGCCAATTGACGCTACTAATCACGAGTCTTTACAGCGTGGCGCGCGTACGTTTGTAAATTATTGCTTGAATTGCCATAGCGCTAATTACATGCGCTACAACCGTTTGCTGGAGATTGGTTTAACGGAGCAGCAAATCAAAGATAATTTATTGTTTGCTGGTGATAAGGTGGGTGACACCATGAAAGTTACCATGAATAAAACCGACGCAAAAAAATGGTTTGGAGTTGCGCCTCCAGACTTATCGGTTGAGGTGCGTGCTCGTGGTGCAGATTGGGTATATACCTACTTGCGCAGTTTTTACCGGGACTCTTCAAGTAGTACGGGTTGGAATAATACGACTTTTGATAAAGTCTCCATGCCGCACGTGCTTTATGAGTTACAAGGTGAACAAGCGCTTAATCATGAAACACATCAGCTGACCTTGACGAAACCTGGACGTTTGTCAGTGGCTGAGTACGATACTTTGGCTGGCGATTTAACTAATTACATGGCCTTTATGGCTGAACCTGCAAAGCACCAGCGCAATCGTTTGGGCTGGTTTGTACTACTGTTTTTGGGAGTGTTGTTAGTACTTACTTACAAACTCAAAAAAGCTTATTGGAAGGATATACATTAATATGATGACTTTATACTCGGGGACGACTGATCCCTACAGCCACCGATGCCGAATTGTTTTATTTGAAAAAGGCATGGATTTTCAAGTCATTGACGTTGACCTTGCGAATAAACCAGAAGATTTAGCGGTAATTAACCCATACAACCAAGTGCCAGTGTTGGTTGAGCGTGATTTAGTATTGTCTGAAGCAAATATTATTAACGAGTACATAGATGAGCGCTTTCCGCACCCACAGCTGATGCCGCCAGATCCAGTCATGCGCGCACGTGCTAGATTGTTTTTGTACAATTTTGAGAAAGAATTGTTCGATCACATTAAAGATATTGAATCAGGTGATGACGCAAAAGCGGATAAAGCACGTATTACTATCCGTGATAATTTAACGCAGCTAGTGCCTATTTTCTCTAAACAAAACTACTTGTTAGGCGATGATTACTCTATGCTAGACGTTGCTGTAACCCCATTGTTATGGCGCTTAGGTCACTACGGCATCGAGTTGCAGAACCAGGCAGCGCCAATATTGAAATACGCAGAGCGCTTGTTCTCAAGACCGCTATATGCAGAAGCAATGACGCCATCTGAAAAAGCAATGCGTAAGTAATTTCTAAAAAATGGCTGAATTTAGTTCAACTAAACCTTATATGCTACGCGCCATTCATGAATGGTGCGTAGACAATAGTTTAACGCCACATTTGTTAGTGGCGGTGGATAGTCAGACGCGCGTTCCGATGGCTTATGTTAAAGATGGTGAAATCGTGCTGAATCTAAATTACACCGCCACTAAAGATTTGCATATAGATAATGAGCACATAACATTTTCTGCACGCTTTGGTGGTGTTTCACAAAATTTATACGTACCTATGAGTGCCGTGAAAGGTATCTTTGCACGCGAAAATGGGCAAGGCATGTTTTTTGAAGTTGAAGCTTCTACGCCGACCAAAGAATCACTAAAAACAGTAAAGGATATGGGTGTAATCTCGCATGAAAGTGCTGTTGAATCAGTTTCTGGTGAAATAAAAGCAATAAATAGTAAAAAACCTACATTAACTATCGTAAAGTAGCTTAACTTTTGCGAAAAACTCAGTATAATACGCAACTCAATTTAACGCCGGATTAGCTCAGTTGGTAGAGCAGCGCACTTGTAATGCGAAGGTCGTCAGTTCGATTCCGACATCCGGCACCAAATTCTTAACAAATACCGATTTATACATTTGACATCAAGTCAATATTTCAGCATAATCGCGGGTTCGGTTTGGAGGGGTGGCCGAGTGGTTAAAGGCGACGGACTGTAAATCCGTTCTCTCAGAGTACGAAGGTTCGAATCCTTCCCCCTCCACCATATTTGTAATACTAAAGTTTATTAAGTAGTGAGGTTTGAGCCTGATGGCTGAGGCTTCAGGTACGCGGTTTAGACGGGTACGCGGGTGTAGCTCAGTTGGTAGAGCTTCAGTTTTCCAAACTGAATGTCGCGAGTTCGAGTCTCGTCGCCCGCTCCAAGCGATTGAGTTGCAAGACGTGAATTTAAAGCTGTAGTTTTGAAAAAGACTCGGGTTTGAAAAGATAAGCGCCCATGTGGCTCAGTGGTAGAGCACTCCCTTGGTAAGGGAGAGGTCGCGGGTCCGATTCCCGCCATGGGCACCATGAAAGATTTGACGGTTTATTAAGTTGATAAGTTAATCGTAGTGGAATTTGTTTTAAGTAATAAACTTTAATTTGAACAAGTTTTATTAATTCTAATAAAGCTTATGGTTAATAAAATATTGTAAAGGACTGAAGCAATGGCAAAAGGTAAATTTGAGCGGACCAAGCCGCACGTTAACGTAGGCACGATTGGCCACGTCGATCACGGTAAAACAACATTAACGGCAGCGATTACTACAATCCTGTCTAAAAAATTCGGTGGCGAAGCCAAAGCTTA
>JANOHT010000035.1:0-3779 GCA_031406605.1 Methylotenera sp.
TCAAATCTTTAAGTTTTTCTCAAATCATCAGTTTGCATTAATCATGCGTATGCTTATAATAATAAGATATGTTTTCTAAGCGCATCCGATTAATTGTAAGCAAAGCCATTTTAATGGTGATGGTGTTCGCATCGCTTGCACCTACGGTTTCGCATGCTTTTGCTAACAGTAGTGACGATAAAAATATTTGGCAAGAAATATGTACTGTGCAAGGTACAAAACGCATAGCAGCATCATTTGTAGTCAATAATAATGAATTGGACTTAACTGTTAAACCAAGTCCCGTTTCTAATTCTAGCCCGACTGCGATGCACTTTGAGCATTGTCCTTTTTGTTTGAACCATGCTGCAGCAGATGTTTTACCATTCATTAACAATGCTAGCCTAGTTATTTTGGATGAAGGAAGATTTTATCTTCAAACGGATTATTTAGCCCCTGTTTTAACTGCACTGCACCTTAGCGACCACCTCAGTCGCGCACCACCGCTCTAATTAATCCATATTTAACTGCATCAACATCGCACACAAGGTTTGTGCGATGTGTGCTTGCTTAATAACATGATTTTTTGGAGTTTCACATGAAAACCCGTATCCATTTATGCGTACCTGTATTCGCATTACAAGGTGCCTTAGCCTTAAGTTTTTCGACTACTGCCTTTGCAGAACACAACGAAGATATTAATTTAGACGAAGTAACAGTCACTGTGCCGATTGACAGCCGCATTGCCAAGCACCCAGCCACTGTAGAAACCTATGATAAAAAACAAATAGCAGAGACTATTAACGCGGCAACCGCGGCACAAACTTTGAAGTATTTGCCCAGTATTCAAGTGCGCGAGCGTTATGTCGGAGATCGCAACGGCATTATCGCTACCCGAACCATTGGCACGCTCTCAAGTGCGCAAAGCATGGTGTATGCAGACGGTGTATTGCTTTCAAATCTATTAGGCAATTCGTTTGCATTTCCACCACGTTGGGGTATGGTAAGCCCAGAGGAGATTGAAAGTATTAGCATGATGTACGGGCCTTTTTCTGCCTTATATGCCGGCAACTCATTTGGTGGTGTGATGAGCATACATACGCGCATGCCAGAAAAGTTTGAGGCGCATGCCAGTGCCCAAGCGTTTGCCCAAAATTTTGAGCTTTATGGTACTGATGAAACCTATCACGGCAACCATCTCACTGCTTCTGTAGGTAATAAAATCAATGACTTGAGTTTTTGGTTTGGGGTGGATAGGCTGGAAAATAAGGGTCAGCCGATGAATTTCTCAATCGCAAGTTTATCCACTACCGCACCAGATGCAAGTCCTGTGGTAACTGGTGCGTATCAAGATAAAGATGAAAAGAATAATAATCGTGTGATTTTTGGTGCAAATAGTATTGATAACACAGAGCAGACCAATATCAAATTCAAGGCAGCTTATGACCTTACCCCGCAAATCAAAGCGGCATATACGCTAGGTGTTTGGGATTTAAATAGCAGAACAGACATACAAAGCTATATTAAGGATGCTAGTGGAAATCCGGTTTATAACGGTAGGGTAAACTTCAATGGTCAGCGCTATGATGTTTCAGGCATGAATCCAGCTGAGGCAGAAGCCTTACATATCATGCATGCTTTGGATGTGAAGTCTAATTACAAGGATTTTTTTGATTGGCAATTAACCTTGTCTGATTATGATTATCAGAAAGATAAAAACAGCAGCTCAAATGCGCCTTCTAGCGGCGCTACAACTGGTGCTAGCGGTGGTAATCCCTATATCAACCGAGTGGGTCGTGTGACTGATTTGAATGGAACTGGCTGGACCGTATTTGATGCGCGTGGCACATTAAGACCCAAAGACCACACAATTGATATTGGCTATCATATTGATCAATACCAACTCCGCAGTAAGACCAACAATACAGCAGATTGGTCAGAGGGCGACAAAGGTGCGTTGAACACAGCAGCTCAAGGTGAAACGCAAACACAGGCAATCTATGCGCAGGATAAATGGCAAATTGACCCGCAGTGGGTGTTTACTTTTGGTGGCCGTGCGGAGTACTGGGAAGCCAATGACGGGCGTAATCAAACAACCATCGCTAACGTATTAACAACCGCTAATTACAAAGATAAATCAGAAACCAAATTCTCACCTAAATTATCCTTGAGCTTTGAACCACAACCAGCTTGGGGCTTTCGTGCTTCTGTAGGGCAGGCATTCCGCTTTCCAACCGTTGGCGAGCTTTATCAACCATTACAAAATGGTGCTGTGTCTTACTTTGTGCAGAGTAATCCAGATTTAAAACCAGAGGAAGTGATTGCAGGTGAGTTAACTGCCGAACGCCGCTTTGAAAATGGCTTGATTCGAGCAAGCTTATTTCATGAGAATAAATATGATGCATTGATTTCACAAACAGTGAGTCTTAATAGTGCAATTCCATACGATACTGGAACCTGTACCAGGACTGTTGGCTGCAGTTTTATTCAAAACATTGACCATGTTCGCACTCGAGGGATTGAGTTTGCTACACAGTGGCAAAATGTAATTGTGCATGGATTAGACTTGCAAGGCAGTGCAACTTTTACTGAGTCGGAAGTGTTGCGTAATGGCGTAGCCCCTGCAACTGAGGGGAATAAAGCAGTGCGTATTCCACGCAGTATGCTGAAGGCTGTTGCAACCTATCATCAAGGGAACCATCTTACTTATAGTTTGGCAGCGCGCTATAGCGGTCGGCAATACAATGCGTTAGATAACAGTGATAGCAATCCTGATACCTTTGGTGGTGCGAGTAAGTTTTTTATTGTAGATTTAAAAACAACTTATAAATTTGCTGACCGATGGACGGCCTCTTTGGGGATTGATAATCTGAATAATTATAAAGCCTATGTGTTTCATCCATATCCACAACGTACAGGCTATTTGCAATTGAAATTTGATTATTAATTATGTCCGATCCATCTAGATTTAGCTAAGAGATTACCGCTACTTAACGATTTTGAATGGTAATAACAGTAAGTGAAAGACGTGTGAACCTCTCTCACTTACTCAATATTTTTTTAAAGGTAAAACAATGCGTTATTTGATGATTGCTTTAAGTTTATTGAGCTGTACATTTCATGCACTGGCACATGAAGACCATACAAAACATCAAAAATCTACGCTTGCCATTAGCGTAGCGTTTGATGCAAGTGGCAACCTGTGGCGTGCCGGCACTAAAGATGGCCTTATTCAAGTAGACAAAAGTAGTGACATGGGTAAAAGTTTTTCTAAACCTTTTACGGTTAATTTGAAACCACAAAAGATAGGTGCAGAAGGCGAAGCCAGGCCTAAGATTGCAATAAGTCCAGAAGGTAACGTTTACCTCACTTGGACAGAAATGTTAGCAAAGCCTTTCACAGGTTATATTTGGTTTGCACGTTCGACTAATGGCGGTAAAACCTTTGAAAAGCCCATTATCGTACACCAAGACCGTGCTGAAATCACACATCGGTTTGACGCAATCAATATTGCATCTAATGGCAATATTACAGTGACGTGGGTTGATAAGCGCGATTTAATTGTAACTAAAGCGGCCAATAAACCTTACGAGGGTGCGGCAATTTATTATGCTGTTTCAACAAATAAAGGCGCGAGCTTTGCGCCTGAACAGAAACTAGCTGATAGTAGCTGTGAGTGTTGTCGTATCGCCATGACCAACAAGCCTGATGGTACTGTGGTTGCGATGTGGCGCCACGTGTTTGAGGGTAGCGAGCGCGATCATATGATTGCGCAACTTCCAATTAAACAGAATCAAGCA
>JANOHT010000039.1:0-21993 GCA_031406605.1 Methylotenera sp.
TTATGAATATATGTTGCCAGGGCTTAATAATATGACGGCCACGCAATATAAAGAGCAACTGGGTACCGTACAGCACGATATTTTGATTCATGATGTGGTGGGCAATTATGATACCGATACCATAGGTGCGAAATTTGCCAACGATGAAGAAATCACTGTACCCGCTGGACATTATTTAGCGATGGGTGATAATCGTGATAACAGTTCAGATAGCCGTGTTTGGGGCTTTGTACCCGAGCGCAATTTGGTTGGCAAGGCCTTTTATATTTGGATGAATTTTGATCAAGGTTCCCGAATAGGCAATGCAATACATTAATCATTTACACGTATATTGATTTAATACTGGAGGAATAATGCTTAACAATAAACAACTTAATAGCGCCAAACACCAAAAAGGGGTAACTTTAATTGGTCTACTATTTATTAGTGGAATTTTAGTGTTTGTCGCACTTATTGTGATGACAATATTTCCAGCTTACACGGAATATTTTTCAGTTAAATCCGTGATCAAATCAATGGGCCAAGAGTCGTTAAGTACGATGAGCAAAAAAGAAATCATGGATGCATTTAATCGGCGCGCCAATACTTCTTATGTTTCTGTAGTGACAGGTAACGATTTATCTATTGATAAAAATAGCACAGGTGAAACTGTGGTATCTGTGCAATATCAAGTGCTTAAGCCGCTAGCTGGCAATATTAGTATTTTGCTCGATTTTTCAGCATCAAGTGATAGCAAGTAAGTTGTCTGATAACTTACTTAGGTTTTTAACGCAATCTCGATGACGCAACAGGTATTAGCAAAAAGATTAACTTACAAGTTTGTAAATGCTGATCTACTCACGCAAGCGCTTACACACCGTAGTTATCATGCTCAAAATAATGAACGGTTAGAATTTTTAGGTGATGGTGCACTTAATTTTATTATTGCTAACCAGCTTTATCAGCGTTTTCCTGGCTTAGCGGAGGGTGATTTAAGTCGTTTGCGTGCGCAATTAGTTAAAGAAGCAACAATCAGTGAAATTGCGTTTTCACTTGATATAGGCGATGCGCTTAAACTTGGCGAGGGTGAACTTAAAAGTTCGGGTTGGCGAAGGCCATCCATACTAGCGGATGCACTGGAGGCTATTATTGGTGCGGTTTATCTCGATGGCGGTTTCGCTGCCGCAGAAGCGATGGTGTTGCAGTTGTATGCCAATAAGCTTGATACTATAGACCCTAAAGTCATTGATAAAGACCCTAAATCTTTACTGCAGGAATTACTGCAAGGCAGAAAAATTGAAGTACCTGAATATATAGTAACTCATACCGATGGTGAAGCACACGCCCAGGTATTTGTCGTTGAATGCGGCATAAAAAAATACAATATACGTACGGTTGGTGAAGGCACTAGTCGTCGTATAGCAGAGCAGCAAGCCGCACAGTTGGCTTTAGTCGCTCTTAAAAATATCTTATAAGAAGTACTTGATGGAAAATCCTAAAAAATGACAGACTCAGAATTAGATGCAGATTTAAAAATAATATCGGCATTTAGATGCGGGACGGTCGCGATTGTTGGTCGTCCGAATGTAGGTAAATCGACGTTACTTAACCATATTTTAGGTATGAAGTTAGCGATTACTTCCCGTAAGGCGCAAACTACGCGCCATCGTTTGCTCGGCATTCATACCACTGACGATACGCAGTTCTTATTTGTCGACACGCCTGGTTTCCAGCAAAAACACCTTAATGCTTTGAATAAAGGCTTGAATAAAACAGTTACGCAAGTGCTGACAGAAGTTGATGTGGTGCTGTTTGTAATTGAGCCGATGAAATTGGGTGATGCTGATCGTAAAGTATTGCAGTTATTATCAGATAAAACGCCGACCATTTTAGTTGTGAATAAATCAGACTTAATGGGTGATAAAGGTAATTTATTGCCATTGATCCAAGATTTTGATCTGGAATTCCCGTTCTCAGAAATCGTGCCTGTAAGCGCTAAAAAAAGTTTAAACCTTGATGAGCTTTTAGCCTCTATTCGTAAATACTTACCGGAACAGGCTGCGATTTATTCTGAAGATGAACTTACCGATAAAAATGAACGCTTTTTAGCTGCGGAACTCGTAAGAGAGAAGATTTTTAGATTACTAGGTGATGAAATTCCTTATTCAGTCGCAGTAGAGATCGAGAAGTTTGAAGTTGTTGGTAATTTACGCCGTATTTTCTGCGCGATTATTGTGGATAAAGATAGCCAAAAACCCATGCTTATCGGTAAAAATGGCGATAAAATGAAGCAAATCTCCACTGAAGCCAGACAGGATATGGAAAAGCTATTTGGTGGAAAAGTGTATCTTGAGACTTGGGTAAAAGTTAAGGGTGGTTGGGCAGATGACGAAAGGGCTCTAAAAAGTCTAGGATATTAGTGCGTAGCTATTTGCTTTGAGGTATAAACAATGGCAACTGATAATGTGTTTAACATCCCCGTTTATGGCAAGCCAATTACGCTAGATGAACAAGGGGTTTATTACGCCAAGAATAAAAAAACAGGAGGTATAAACAATGTGTTTAACCTTGTTTATGAAGACGATGAGTGGTATCTATACCAATTAAAAAATACTGGTAAAAATGGTGAAATGGGCTGGGTGATTCTAGCGGATAACGGAGATTACCCGCTAAAAAGTATCAGCACAGAAAGCATTAAACACTATTTTGACAAGCCAGAATATCAAGAGCCAAAAGGTGCCTGGCAAGTGATGCGCAATTCGCGATATGGCTTTGGTAAATTCACGCCCATTAAAATGGAAGAGGAAACGCGTTACGCGATGATCCTATTTTCTGGCACAGAAATGCTGGTGCCGCTTTTGATCTTAAAAGCTGAAGATGAGGAATTGCAAAGCTTGAGCAGGCCCAATAGTTAATGGCGGTTACAGGCCAAAATTCACATCGACAGGATAACCAAGCTGCCTATGTGTTACATACTTATCCTTTTAAAGAAACTAGCTTGGTTGTGGAGTTGTTTGCACATGGTTTTGGCCGAGTAGCGACTACCGCTAAAGGTGCAAGGCGGCCGAGATCGGCCATGCGCGGCATGCTACAGTCATTTCAGCCTTTAATCGCAACTTGGTCTGGTAAGCTAGAGCTTAAAACTTTACACAGCCTGGATTGGGGCGGTGGGTTGTTACTGCTTAAAGGCGAAGCGCTGATGTGTGGTTTTTACCTTAACGAGCTTTTACTGAGGTTATTGCCGCGAGAAGATCCACATGAAGCATTGTTTGAATACTACAGCCTGACTTTAAAAACACTAACGACCAGTCAAGATTTAGCTACCACGTTACGTCGGTTTGAATTGAAATTACTACAAGAGTTGGGCTATGCAATTCCGTTAAGCGTAGATGAAAACGAGTCAGCAATCATTGAAGCGCAGACTTATGTTTATGAAGCTGAGCATGGAGCCATCAGATTTAACAGTGGAGTAAATCGCACAAGAAATGGTGTGCAGTTAGTTGGTAAGACATTGATTGATATGGCGAATGACAATTACAGTCATTTGCAGACCCAGCAACAAAGTAAACAACTGATGCGTTATTTACTGACGCATTATTTGGGTGATAAGCCGTTACATACGAGGCAGCTTTTAATAGATTTACAAGGTTTATAGAATGATCAAGTTAGGTGTAAATATCGACCACGTCGCTACGATTCGTCAGGCACGCGGCACAAAATATCCTAGTGTAGTGCAGGCAGCTTTGCGTGCTGAGCAATCAGGCGCGGATAGCATCACCTTACATTTACGTGAAGACCGCAGGCATATGCAAGATGCTGATGTGCGTGCTTTGCGTGGCCTGCTACAAACCCGTATGAATCTTGAATGTGCGGTCACTGATGAAATGATAGGCATTGCGTTAGAAGTGGCACCACAAGATGTTTGCTTAGTGCCTGAACGTCGTGAAGAACGTACTACTGAAGGTGGTCTTGATATCGCTGGTAATTTTATTAACGTGCAAAAAGCAGTTAAGAAATTAAGTGATGCGGGTATCCGTGTTTCATTATTCATCGGTCCGGATATCGCACAGATTGACGCTGCAAAAAAAACCGGTGCGGCAGTCATTGAGTTACATACGGGGACATTTGCCGATGCGGAAAATCCAGTAGATAAAACACGTGAATTACGGCGTATTCAACAAGCCGTAAGCCATGCTTTAAGCTTGGGTTTAGTGGTCAACGCTGGTCATGGTTTGCATTATCATAACGTGCATGAAATCGCCTCAATTGAGGGGATTGAAGAGCTGAATATTGGTCACGCTATTGTTGCGCATGCGTTATTTGTAGGCTGGGATAACGCCGTGCGAGAAATGAAGGCGCTAATGAAAGAGTTTTCTTGTAAGTAAACTTTACGTTGAACATACAAGATTATCCTAAATGATTTTTGGTATTGGTACTGACATCGTTGAAGTAGCCCGAATTGAGGCTTCCATTGAACAGTTTGGCGATGATTTTGCCAAGCGCATCTTGGCAGATAGCGAATTGGCAAGTTATCAGCAATCACACATCAAAGCGCGTTTTTTAGCTAAGCGTTTTGCGGCAAAAGAGGCTTTTTCTAAGGCGCTGGGTACTGGTTTACGCGCTCCTGCTACATTTCAAAATATTGCAGTTTCACATGATGCGCTAGGCAAGCCAATATTGGTGCTAGCTTTAGAGCTGCAAGCTTTGTTGCAGTCCAAAAATATTACACAAACGCATATCAGTATTAGTGATGAGAAAAATTTAGCGGCAGCTTTTGTGGTTTTAGAATCGTGATGATTGAGGCTAAAGCGAAAGAGTTAAGTTTAACTGAATCTGAAACAGTTGATTTCGCTCGACGTTTTGGTGGTGTGTCACGTTTGTATGGCGCTGATGGTTTAGCACAATTACAAGCCGCGCATATCTGCATAATAGGTATAGGCGGTGTTGGTTCTTGGGCCGCTGAAGCTATCGCGCGCAACGCTGTAGGCACGATTACACTAATTGATTTAGATAACATCGCCGAATCTAATGTAAATCGTCAATTGCACGCGGTAGATGGTGCATTTGGTAAAGCGAAAGTCACTGCAATGGCGGAACGTATCCGTCTTATTAACCCGACTGCAAAGATCGTTGAAATTGAGGATTTCGTCACTGTTGAAAATGCTGGCGTGATGCTAAATCATCATTACGATGGTGTGATCGATTGTATTGATGATGCAAAAGCTAAAATGGCCATTGCGGCTTTTTGTAAACAGCAGCAAATGCCTTTAGTCACTGTTGGCGGCGCAGGAGGACGGCTAGATCCCACCAAAATAAAACAGGCTGATTTATCTGTGGTGACAGGTGATAGATTACTAGCTAAAGTGCGTAATGGCTTACGCCGAGATTATAATTTTCCTAAAGGCGAAAATCTCAAAGCACATTCATCAACCAAGTCTAAAGCTTCAAAATTCGACATTGTTGCAATCTATTCAGACGAGGCGGTTATCAAGCCTGATGCCATATGCGCGGCAGAAGAAAACGCAATTACTGGCTTAAACTGCGCAGGTTATGGTTCAAGTGTATGTGTAACTGCCCCCTTTGGATTTGCTGCTGCTGCTGCTTTAATACGGCAGTTACTTAATATAGATAAGTAACTATAATTCTGAACTGCATGTCATTCTAGTAGTCATCTCTCAATGGCAAATCAACCTAGTTTCAAAGGGAATAAAAGTGCGCTTCCTAGCAAACCTTGCTTGCAATGCGGCCGTGAAATGACCTGGCGCAAAGCATGGGCAAAAAAACTGGGTAGAAGTTAAATATTGTTCAGATAAATGTAGAGCCCGTAGTAAGTGATTACGCGAAATTTTGTTAATTATTAAGAGATTGTTTCGAAACGCCTACGTACAGCTTTGATGACCAGAAATGTGGACAGATTAATACTGATGAAGTATTGGCAATACAGCAATCAGCTGAAAAAGTATTGAGTAGTCTTGATATGTTAGGAATTAAATATTAGATAGATTGGTTACTTCGTAGCTTAAGTTGTAGTATGAGTAACAGTACTAGAAAGTGTTTTTCATCAAAATTTCATCATTTTGTCACAATCGGCGAATAACATAAATGCATAAAAAATTTAAAGATATTATGCGTTCAACTTACCCCCCCTTGAAATTACTTAACCGTGATATAAGCATTTTGGCGTTTAATCAGCGCGTGTTGAGCCTTGCACAAAACCCAGACTATCCGCTACTTGAGCGCTTACGTTTCCTTTGTATTGTATCTTCAAATTTAGACGAGTTTTTTGAAGTCCGCGCAGCACCGCATGTAGATGCAATGCGAGATGATGAGCAAAAAACCGATATTAACGTGCAAAGTTATCAGGCTATTGCCGAAGTAGCACATACCTTGGTAGATAAGCAATACGAGATTTTTAATGTAGAGTTGATGCCTGCCTTAGCTGAACAAGGGATACATTTAGTTTCTCATGGCGACCGTACGCTTCAACAACGACGCTGGGTGGCACAGTATTTTGAAAATGAAGTGCGCCCACTATTAGTGCCCGTTGCACTTGACCCATCCCATCCGTTTCCATTGGTGGCTAATAAGTCTTTAAATTTTATTGTTTCGCTAGGCGGCAACGATGCGTTCGGACGTAGCAATAATATTGCGATTGTAAAAGTGCCTAGAGTATTGCCGCGTTTAATTAAACTTCCACCAAATTTGAGCGACAAGCAGCAAAAATTTGTTTCATTATCAAGTGTAATTAGAGCGCATTTGGCGGGCTTATTTACTGGTAGAGAAGTGCTTAACTTCTCTCAGTTCAGGGTCACGCGGCATTCTGACCTGGCATTAGATGAAGAAGATGTTAAAAATCTGCGGACTGCCTTAAGAAAAGGCCTAGTACAGCGTAATTTTGGTGATGCAGTTCGGTTGGAAGTTTCTCATGGTTGTGATGAAAAGTTAGCTAAGTTTTTGTTGCAGCAGTTTGATTTGCCTAAACAGTCGCTTTACCGTGTATCTGGTCTTGTGAATTTGGCACGATTGATGCAGTTGGCTGATTTAGCAGAAGGCAATCACCTGAAATTCACGCCATTTGAACCTAAAGTGAGTAAGCAACTAGTTGCGAACCAATCATTTTTTACCCAATTGAAAGAACGTGACATTTTAATTCATCAGCCGTATGAAAGCTTTGAGTCTGTCATTGATTTTTTGCGCGAAGCGGTCAATGACCCGGATGTATTATCCATTCAGCAAACTATTTACCGCACGGGTTCAGATGCTCGCATGCTTAAGCTGCTTCAAGAAGCCGTGCGCCGTGGTAAGGAGGTGATGGCAGTCGTTGAGCTAAAAGCCAGGTTTGATGAAGAAGCCAATATTAACTGGGCAGAGGCGTTAGAGTCAGTGGGTGCACAAGTGGTATATGGTATCGTTGGCCTGAAAACACATGCAAAAATGTTATTGGTGATGCGACGTGAAGGAAGACAACTCAAGCACTACGGGCATGTTTCTACTGGCAATTACAATCCAAGAACAGCACGCCTCTATACAGATATCAGCATGCTAACAGCTGACCCACAAATTACCCGCGACATGGAGCATTTGTTTAGGCACATTGCCAGCCAAGTTCAATTGCCGCGTATGCAAAAATTACTGGTTGCACCGTTTAATTTGCATAGACGTATGCTAGCTCAAATTAAAACTGCAGAATTAGCAGCAAAGTCTGGCAAGACTGCACGTGTTATTCTTAAAATGAACGCGCTAACAGACGAGGCGCTTACACAAGCTTTAGTAAAAGCAGGGCGCGCTGGGGTTGAGATTGATCTTATATTGCGTGGAGCCTGTATATTGCCAGTGGATGCACTAGGTTTAGATGGGCGCATACGTGTACGCTCGATTATTGGTAGATTATTAGAGCATTCTCGCATCTTTTATTTTGAAATTGATGCTGTTGAAAGTATGTGGCTTTCTAGTGCAGACTGGATGAATCGTAACATGATGCGCCGGGTGGAAATTGCTTGGCCAATTGTTGATGCTAAAAATCGTGCACGAATTTTGCAAGAATGCTGTCAGATTTATTTAGATGATAATAAAGATGCTTGGTTACTTGGCGTAGATGGCATCTACGTGGAGAGTACCAAGTCTTCAATTAAAGTAAAAAACAATGCGCAAGAGCACGTGCTGAGCGCGCAGCAACAGTTGTTGCAAAAATATGCTGATTAAGATGTATTAATAACTTATCTAAAAAGATATGGCTAACTTAATTTTATGGCGTCACGCTGAAGCAGAAGCGCAAAGTAAAAGTGGTGCAGATACAGATCGCGCATTAACAAAGCGTGGACAAAAGGATGCAGCAAAAATGGCTAAATGGCTTATTCAGCACATTCCAGCTGATACTGAAATCTTATGTAGCCCAGCGTTACGTTGTTTACAAACTGTTGACGAATTAAGAAGTTTTAAAAGCCTTGAAATTAAAGTAGCTGAATTTTTAAGTGTAGATCACTCAGTTGAGATGATTGCCGAACAAATCACTAACAATGATGTTAGTAAAACTATATTGCTCGTTGGCCATCAACCAAATCTAGGCTTGTTAATTTCTAAGTTGTTGGGTATGAATGACAGGGCTTGTGTGGTGAAAAAAGGTGCAGTTTGGTGGCTACGCCAACGATTTGCTGACGACGCATCTGGAATAGCACCACAAACTTATTTGTTCATGGTGCAGCATCCAGATTACTAAGATTAATTGCAGGGCGCTATTTCTTTTTAGGTCTACCAGTTTTAATCGCAGGCACTTTACTCATTGCAGCTTTTAAAGCGGCATCCGTCATGGCAGTTAACTGCATAATGCCCGCGCGAAGCAACTCGCTTTTTTTAGCTGGTTGGCCTAATTTGACCAAGCGCTCTTTTAATACGTAAAACTGTGCATATTCAACTTTAGGCATAGTAAAGCTGTCGCGTTCCATTTTTAATTTAGGCAACTTTTCTTTTTCGATCTTAGCTTTAACTACTTTTTTTGGTGCCACTTTAACTGCAACTGGTTTAGCCGCTGTAATTTTTGCAGCAGCAGGTTTAGCTGCCACGGTTTTTGCAGCGACAGGTTTAGTAGCTACTACTTTTGCAACTTCAGTTTTTACTGGAGTTGCACTTAACGCTGCAGCTTGTAACGGGTTGATTTTTGACATAGATGCCTCCTTAATAAACGGTATAAATAGTTTATACCGTTTATTTCAAAATGCAATATCATTTTTGTGACAGAAAAATGACTTTTTTGCGTACTGTTTTTTCAAACTTTAGGTAGCATTAAGTGCTAACGACCAAGTGGTTTTTTGCCAAACCAGTGTTTCTTCATCTAATAAATAATAAGACTGCGGATATTTTTCTGGCCAAGACTTTGGTAAAGTTAATGTGATTTTGTTGCCGAAATAATGCAACTGTATGCCGCGTAGATTCGGCATCTGGCGCGTATGACATAAAATAATCGCTAAGCGTAAACAGGCGAGTTGCATCACAAAAATACGGTCAGAAAAATCGGCTTCTAATCGTTTAAGTTTGCCTTTATGCCCTAAGATTAACAGACTTAAACAATGTAATTCACTTTGTGCAAAGCCAGGTGGTTCGGCATGATCTAAAATGTAAGCGCCATGCAAGTGTGCGTCGATAGGTGAAACCATGCCACCAATTTCATGCAACAATCCAGCCCAGCGTAGTTTGCGCGCATGCGACTCAAGCTCGCCAACAGCAAAGTGAATATCCTCGGTAATCTTATCAAACAGCTTGCCTGCAACTTCAGCGACAGTAGCTGCATGTGTTTCATCTACGTTAAATTTTCGTGCTAGGCGTTGTACGGAGGCGTTTCTTAAATCAGCCATTTCATTATCACGCGCCAGCATGTCGTAAAGTAGTCCGTGCCTCAGCGCACCTTTTGCGACATTGAGAGTTTCAATGTTTAAAAAATCAAATAAGCCCAGCATGATAGACAAGCCGCCGGCAATTACTGCCTTACGCTCTTCTTTTAAGCCTAATAAACGTAGTTTATCTACAGATCTGGCACGCAGTAACTCTTCTCTTAGCCAATGCAGGCCTTCTTTAGTGACGGTATCAACAGGTCTGCCATATTGCATTAATACATCAGCAATTGCCCCAACAGTGCCAGATGCGCCATAGGCTATATCCCAATGTTTATTACTATAATTGACTCCCAAAGTATCAAAAATAGATTCAGCAGCAATTTCTGCACGTGTGAAAGCATTTTCGGTAAATTCCCCACGTCCAAAATGCTTAAGTGACCAAGCAACAGAACCTACATGCAATGAAGCCGTGTGATGTGAGGTAAAGCCTTGACCTAAAATGAATTCAGTTGAGCGGCCACCAATATCCAATACTAAGCGGCGCTCATCTGATTGCGGTAGAAAACGGCTTACACCTTGGTAAATAAGACGTGCTTCTTCCACGCCAGAAATGACTTCTACATCAAAACCTAGTGCCTTTTTAGCCAGCTTTAGGAATACATCACGATTATTTGCTTCGCGTAGCGTTTGAGTTGCCACCGCTCGTACATGGCTAGGCTCAAAACCCTGTAAACGCTCGCCAAATCTTGCTAAGCAACGAAGACCGCGCTCAATGGCTTCTGGCGTTAAATTTCGATCTTCATCTAAATCGCCGCCCTGGCGTACGGGTTCTTTTAGATACTCTACACGTTGAATATGACCACTATCAAGCTGGCCAATTTCCAACCTAAAACTGTTTGAACCTAGATCAACAGCGGCTAACAACGCTTTATCGGCGGGCATGTTGTTTGAATTATTTGTGTTGTTTTCCATAGTATCTAGTATGCACATTTCGTTTTAAATTTGGAGTTACTATATTGTAAAACAATATTATTGTTTCTATTCTCTAGTAAATTTTTGAAAGTTTAATGACATGTTTAAATATATTTAAGTAGCGTGACGGATTTATATCGGACTGCACGTTTAAGCCCTACACACATCAAAACTGTTTTATAAATAAATGGCTAACCAATTTATCGCCACGTGCAATACGCGGCAATAATTCGGCATCAGGGTCGAGTTCAATCATGCAGTTTTCCCTATTCTTTAATGCTTAAACGTTTGGTATTGAAATATCCGTCGATTGTACTAAAAAAGTATTCACGCATGGTTTATCGTGTGGTCCGTCTGTGTCTCTAAGACTAAGTATGCGCTTGAAAAATTAACTGCTATCCCCATTTATAAAACATCGTTTGATTTATTGATAAAAAGGATTTAACCCATGTCCACAGAGACTACAAAAACTACCCCACAAAAAGAGACTCATCCAAAAGAATCAATGGCTTTTCAAGCAGAGGTTAAACAGCTGCTTCAGTTGATGATTCATTCGCTATACAGCAATAAAGAGATTGTATTGCGTGAATTGATTTCTAATGCGTCTGATGCGGCAGATAAGTTACGTTTTGAAGCAGTTGCTAACGGTGCGCTGTTTGAAGGTGATAGTGAGTTAAAGATTCATATTGCTTTTGATAAAGATGCACGCACAGTGACGATTACTGATAATGGTATTGGTATGAGCCGTGATGAGGTGATTGCTAACATCGGTACCATTGCAAAATCTGGTACGAAAGAATTTTTTAATGCACTTTCTGGTGACCAAGCGAAAGATGCTAATTTGATTGGCCAGTTTGGTGTTGGTTTCTATTCTGCATTTATCATTGCCGATAAAGTAACGCTAACTACGCGTCGCGCCGGCGCCACTGAGTCTGTGCGTTGGGAATCAACAGGTGAGGGCGACTTTACACTTGAGACTGCAGATAAAGCCACGCGCGGTACGGAAGTAGTGCTGCATTTGCGTGAGGGTGAAGATGAGTTCTTAAGTGACTGGAAGCTTAAAACGATTATTCGTAAATATTCAGACCATATCACTTTGCCGATTGTGATGAAGAAAAGTGAGTGGAAAGATGGCGCAGAAGTAGCCACTGATGAAGACGAAACAGTTAATCGAGCATCTGCTTTGTGGGCGCGTAATAAAAATGATATTTCTGAAGAGGAATATCAGGAGTTCTATAAGCATGTATCTCATGACTTTGAAAATCCGCTTAGCTGGTCACATAGCCGTGTAGAAGGTAAGCAAGAGTATATTTCTCTGCTCTATATTCCAAGCAAAGCACCGTTTGATCTCTACGACCGCGAGCGCCGCCATGGCATTAAGTTGTATGTAAAACGCGTGTTTATTATGGAAGATGCTGAAAAGTTAATGCCGCAATACTTACGTTTTGTGCGTGGTGTGATTGATACAGCTGATTTACCGTTGAATGTATCGCGTGAGATTTTGCAATCTAGCCGCGATGTAGATGCGATTAAAGCGGGTTCGACTAAAAAGATTTTGGGTCTGCTGGAAGATATGGCCGAAAACAAGCCGGACGAATACACAAAATTCTATGCTGAATTTGGCAAAGTGTTAAAAGAAGGCCCAGGTGAAGATTATGCTAATAAAGACAAGATTGCTGGCTTGTTAAGGTTCGCTTCAACTAAAGCTGATACTGATGTGCAAGAAGTGTCGCTTAAAAATTACTTAGCTCGTATGCAACCAGAGCAAGATGTGATTTACTACATTACAGCTGATAGTTTTGCCGCTGCGCAACACAGTCCGCATTTAGAGATTTTCCGCAAAAAAGGTATCGAAGTATTGTTAATGTCTGACCGGGTCGATGAATGGCTATTAGGCAGCTTGACTGAGTTTGACGGTAAAAAGCTACAGTCAATCGCCAAAGGTGATTTAGATTTAGGCAAGCTTGAATCTGATACCGAAAAAGAGATTCAAAAGAAAATAGAAGAAGAGGCTAAAACCTTGGTTGAGAAAATTAAAAATTCCCTAGGTGCACAAGTGAAAGACGTGCGCGTGACGCATCGCTTAACTGATTCACCGGCATGCTTGGTGAGTGATGCAAATGATTTGTCTGGCAACCTGTCGCGTATGCTTAAAGCCGCTGGTCAAAATGCACCGAAAGCTAAGCCTATCTTAGAGATTAATCCTGCACATAAGTTGGTGAAGCGGCTGGAGGCAGAAGTTGCGGATGCTGTATTTAGTGATTTAGCTTTTGTACTGTTTGATCAGGCGTTGTTGGCAGAAGGTGGTACGCTGGATGATCCTGCTAGCTTTGTGAAACGCATGAATAGTTTAATCAGCTAATTATCATTAGTTAATAAAAACCCCCGCTAAGTGCAAACTTAGCGGGGGTTTTTATTGCTGTTAATTTTAGCCATTAATTTTAAAGTGATTATTTAAACTTAAAATTTCTCAAATATAACTCTTGACAATACAAATGAGAATCATTATCATTTGTACACATTGTTTAATTTAGGATTAATTATGAGCAGGCAGCTAATCATTAGCCAAGTTAAATTGGCAGGTAACGAAAAGTGCAAGGTGCTTTATAACAAAACTAAAGATATGGTCGAACTTGAAGTGGGTGGCACTTCCCTAAGGTTTGCAGCATCTAACTTTTTTATGATGAACGAAATGATGCGCAAAGCGGCTGCTAAGCTTGTGATGCAAACTGAGTTACATCAGACACTCAATGTGTTGGCTGATGCAAAATTTCAGGCGCAGTTGGCGATGCAAAATGAGTTGCTTCACGTTTGAATACCTTAAAAATAAATTAATCATTTACTTTACAATTTAAATGCAAATCATTATCATTTACAATAATGTTTATAGTATGAAAGTAACAACATGGCAATCAATAAAACAATAGGTAGTTTTAAGGTAGACATTCAAGTCACAAGCGGTCAGTCTGAATTTGATCCAGATTTGCCGAATGCGAATGCGGTGATGGCGGCTATTTGTTGTGTAAGTTCGCAATATGCTATGAATCCATCAGCTGATTTAGCGATACTAATTTCTGATTTAGCCCATAAGTTAACTTCACCGCAGTATGCAGAATCAAAGTTGATCACTGAAGTTGCAAAGCGGTTAACCTTTCAGTGGGATGCGATTGTGGATGGTTTACATGATGCATTACTCGCAGCGACTCCACAAAATGGAACTTGTCATTAAGCCAACACGTAATTAGTTTAATAAAATTAAAAAAAGATAAATATAGAAAGTACATATGTCACGATTAACAGGTCCAAGAGTAAAAATTATGCGTGCGCTGGGAGTGGATTTACCTGGATTATCACGTAAAACAATTGAAACAAGACCAACACCGCCAGGCCAACATGGAATGAAAGCGACACGTCGCCGTAAGTCTGACTACGGCGTTAAGTTGCAAGAAAAACAGAAGTTGCGTTTTAACTATGGTTTAACCGAGCGCCAAATGCGTAAGCTGATTATTGAGGCGCGTAAAGGTAGTGAGCCAACTGGCGACCAATTCTTACAGCTACTGGAGCGACGTTTAGATAATGTGATATTTAGAGCGGGCTTTGCACCATCTGTGATTGCTGCGCGCCAATTGGTATCACATCGGCATGTTACTTTGAATGGTAAGTCAGTGAATATTCCTTCGATTCGAGTCAAGTTAGGCGATGAAATAGCATTAAAAGTAACAAGTTTGAAAATTGCAATGGTGGTTGAAACGCTGACAAGACCTGTACTGGATAGACCTGAGTGGTTGCATTGGAATGATACGGAAAAAATGGTAAAAATAGCGCATTTGCCAGATGCAGACCAAGTGCCATTCCCGATAGATGTTCAGCAGGTTGTTGAGTATTACTCCAATAGAATTTAAGTATTAATAAATCTGCGGTTTAAAAAGAACTGCAGATGTAAACCGAATTTATGTCCTGCCTAACACAGGGCTTAAATACAGCGTTGGACTGAATCAAATGGATAAAACCATAAGGTTCAATAAAGCGCTGTGATGTTGTAACTGCATGGCAACATGCATCTCCTTGCATTACTTTTATGACCGCATTAAATTTATTCACGTAAGTCGGTCACTTTTTTTAACTAACGTTGATGAATTTTTTAGAAGGTGTCTGATGAGAAAAGATGAAACATGCAGAAGAATATTGTTAGCTGGGGCAGACGGTTGCCGCATCGTTTATTGCGAGGGCTGTGAAATTGCAGAAATGGAACTCGGTGCAATTAGTGTACGTTTAGAGTTAAATGCACTACATAATTTACAGGCAGTGTTAGGTCAAGCTGCGATGAAATTGTCAGTATTAAAAGCCATTAAAGTTTCACCGGATTTTGAATACGATAAGCTGGATTTGCATTAAATCTCAAGCTTAATCATCGTATTATCATTTAGCCGTCATTAAAGGTGGCTTAATATTTGCTAGAATACAAGTTAAGATTATTAACTGGCCTCAGCAAATGAAAACTACCACCAACACATTAGACATTGCCGTAGAAAAACCTAAGAAAACAGCTAGGCCTAAAGTCGTTGCAATTCCTAAGCTCACGCCTATTCATCAAGCATTACAAAACCACCTGATTTTCTCTAGTTTCAAGACTAATGAGGCTGCTACGCCAAGAGACTGGTATCACACAGCAAGTTATACAGTGCGTGACCACGTGGTTGAGCGTTGGATTAAAACCGCTGAGACCTATTACCGTGATGATCCTAAGCGTGTTTATTATTTATCTTTAGAATTCTTAATTGGGCGCATGCTCACTAATGCTGCACTAAATTTGGGCATAAAAGATGAATTAAAAGAGGGCCTAACAACTTTAGGTCATGGTTTGGAAGAGGCTGTTGAAATGGAACATGATGCAGCACTAGGTAATGGGGGCTTGGGTCGCTTAGCTGCATGCTTTTTAGACTCCATGGCTACCATGGATATCCCCGCTGCAGGCTACGGTATTCGATATGAGTATGGCATGTTCAAACAGTCTATCGAGCATGGTCAACAAATTGAAAATCCAGATAACTGGCTGCGCTATGGCAATGTTTGGGAGTTCCAACGTCCAGAATCTACTTATGATGTTAAGTTTTATGGTCATGTTGTCAAAACTCACAAAATCGAAGGTAAAGACCAAGTTGAAGTGCAGTATTGGGTAGATGCTGAGCGTGTAGTGGCGATGGCTTATGATGTGCCAGTGCCAGGGTATGGTACCGATACCGTCAATAATTTACGCTTATGGTCAGCCAAGGCAGCACGGGAATTTGACTTACGTCATTTTAATGATGGTAACTATGAAAAGGCAGTAGAAGAACGCAATGAAACCGAGAATATTTCAAAGGTGCTATATCCAAATGATGCGTCAGCATTAGGTAAAGAGTTACGCTTAAAGCAGCAATATTTTTTTGTATCAGCATCAATTCAAGACATTTTGCGCCGATATCTGTCTGTGCACGATGTTAAAGTATTAGTAGACTGGAATCTTTTACCAGAAAAAATAGCAATTCAACTAAATGACACTCACCCGGCGATAGCTGTGGCTGAAATGATGTACCAGCTAGTAGATATCCATCAGTTGCTATGGGCAAAAGCTTGGGCACTGGTAGTTAAGATTTTTGCGTATACCAACCACACCTTAATGCCAGAAGCACTGGAAACATGGTCTGTTGAGTTGTTTGGTCGTTTACTACCACGTCATTTAGAGATTATTTATCAAATCAATCAAGAATTTTTATGCATGGTCAATCATCAGTTCCCAGGCGATGCGGACTTGCTCAGACGCGTATCAATTATTGATGAAACCCATGGTCGTCGTGTGCGCATGGCACATTTGGCGGTTGTAGGTAGTCACACTGTCAACGGCGTGGCGGCGTTGCACAGCGAGTTACTTAAAAAAACACTGTTTGCAGACTTTAATCGCATCTATCCAGGCAAGTTAACTAATGTGACTAACGGCATCACGCCGCGTCGCTGGTTGAATCAAGCAAACCCTGAGCTGACTAAACTGATTGAGCGAGTGATTGGTGACGGATTCGTAAAAGACCTTACTGAACTCAAAAAAATAACGCCATTGGCCGATGATGCAGATTTTAGAAAAGCTTTTGCCGCTGTAAAACATGGCAATAAAGTGCGTTTAGCCAATAAAATTGAAAAAGTGACAAGTATTAAACTAAATCCTAATAGCTTGTTTGATGTGCAAATCAAGCGCATTCACGAATACAAGCGTCAGCTATTAAATGTGTTGCATGTCATCACTTTGTATAATCGTATCCGTAGCGGCGAGCAAGGTATTACGCCGCGTACAGTCATTTTTGGAGGTAAAGCAGCACCAGGCTATTGGATGGCAAAGCAGATTATTCGCTTGATTAATGATGTTGCTGAGATTGTGAATAACGACCTTGCGGTAGGTGACCAGCTAAAAGTGGTGTATTACCCTAACTATGAGGTTTCAGCGGCTGAAATTTTATTCCCAGGGAGTGATTTGTCTGAGCAAATCTCAACTGCAGGCACTGAAGCCTCTGGTACTGGCAACATGAAAATGGCGCTTAACGGTGCGCTAACCATAGGTACATTGGATGGTGCCAACGTGGAGATTAAAGAAGAAGTAGGCGATGAGAATATCTTTATTTTTGGCTTAACCACTGAGCAAGTGGCTGAGACCAAGGCCAACGGTTACAACCCGCGTGATTACTACAATGGTAATGCAGACCTAAAACAAGTGTTAGATATGATTGGTAGTGGCTATTTCTCAGTCGATGAGCCTAATCGTTACCAAGCAATAGTTGATAATTTGCTTAATAATGGTGATCAATATTTATTGCTCGCGGATTATGCCAGCTATATTGAAGCGCAAGAGAAAGTTGCCAAGTTGTATCAAAATCAGGATGCTTGGGTACGTATGGCTATTTTAAACGTTGCGAATATGGCTAAGTTTTCTAGTGATCGCGCCATTAGTGACTATGCAAAAAATATTTGGAACGTAACGCCTAATAAGCCGAAACTTAGTAAAACATCTAAAATTAAAGTAGCTTAAGGAAAATAACCAAAAGTAATTGATTAAATAAAGGGCGCAAATTACGTTACTAAAATGCAACTCAAATAATAGTTAATTAGCAGCAAGATAAATAGTGCCAGCTTAGCTTGGTAAGTTGGTGTTAATTAACTGTTACCACCAGTTAATTAACACCAAAAAGTAAATTATTGTTGGCATTGACACATTAGCAATAATTTACGCTAAGCTTGTATCTATATAATTAACAAATTAGTTGGAGAAGAGCATGCGTATTTTAATGCTGGCTTTAAGTTTTACTCTATTCGCAACACATGCCAATGCCCTAAGTGTCGACGATTTAAGCAACACTGAAGCAAGCGGCGGTTTGAAGGCGGCGTTAATTCAAGGGGCAGGTAAAGCGGTTAGTCAGCTAAGTGCAACAGATGGTTTTTTTGGTAATAAAGAAGTGAAAATTCCGTTGCCAGATACCATGAAAAAAGCTGAAAAAGCCATGCGTATGTTTGGCATGGGTAAGCAGGCTGATGAATTAGTGCTAAAAATGAACCGTGCAGCAGAAGCCGCTGTACCAGAAGCGAAAGCACTTTTGGTAGATTCAGTAAAAAAAATGAGTGTTGCCGATGCCAAAGCTGTTTTGACTGGCGGCAATGATGCAGCCACACAATATTTCAAGAAAACCACATCTGGTCCAATGGCTGAAAAATTTCTACCTATCGTAAAAAAAGCCACTGAGAATGTGCAGCTTGCACAGCAATACAATAAGTTTGCTGAAATGGGTAACAAGTTTGGAGTCATTAAAAAAGACCAAGTGAACTTAGAGCAATACGTGACCCAAAAAACGCTGGATGGCGTTTATTTAATGATGGCTAAAGAAGAGGCTGCCATTCGTAAAGACCCGGTGGGGCAAGCTAGTGGTTTGTTGAAAAAAGTATTTGGTGCCCTCAATAATTAACTTAGAATCACTTGAGAGTCGTTTTTTTCGACTTTGAAGATATAAATAATGTTAGTAGTAAATCACTGCTAACGTTGTTTTTTCAACTTTCTTGCTACGGCATAATCAATAAGTAAATTGACTGTAGCAGTTCGCAACAGCTAGAATTTCACGTAATTCACAAATCAATCAAAACACACTAAGGTTAAAATGCGTCGAAAACTAGTCGTTGCCAATTGGAAGATGCATGGCAATTTAGCCTCAAATAAACTGCTCTTTGAAGATTATATTGAGAAGCTTTCTACGCTGAAATCTATAGATATTGTTGTCTGTATTCCTTATCCCTATCTTGCACAAGCACAAACGCTATTGAAAAATACTAATATCGCTTGGGGTGCTCAAAATATCAGCAAAGATGCCGTGGGTGCGTTTACAGGTGAAGTAAGTGCCGTCATGCTAAAAGACTTTGGTGCAACTTATGTGATTATTGGACACTCAGAGCGAGCAACGGCTTATTGCGAATCAGATGAAAATATTGCGACTAAGTTTAAGCAGGCTCAATTAAACGGATTAACGCCAATTTTATGTGTAGGCGAGACGCTGATCGAACGTGAGGCTGGTGTGATGCAAATGGTGGTGGGTAAGCAATTGGATACTATTATTCACACTTATGGTGCAGGTGTATTTGCTAACGCGGTGGTTTCTTATGAGCCTATTTGGGCTATAGGTACAGGTTTGGCGGCGAGTAGCGATCAGGCACAAAATATGCATGAGTTTATTCGCGGCAAGGTCGCTGCGCTTGATATTGCAGCCGCAACTAGCTTGAAAATCCTCTATGGGGGGAGCGTAAACCCTCAAAATGCGGTACAATTATTCGTTATGCAGGATATAGACGGTGGTCTTGTCGGCAGGTGTTCATTAAATGCGCAAGAATTTGAGAAAATATGCCGTGCGGCAGCTTAATAAGGGCTGAGTCACATAAGGTATTAAGGTAAAAAATGGAAAAAATTGTATTAGTAATTCATGTGTTAGCAGCGCTAGGCGTGATAGGTTTGGTACTTTTGCAGCACGGTAAAGGTGCTGATATGGGCGCTTCATTTGGTAGTGGCACATCTGGTAGTTTATTCGGTGTTACTGGCTCATCAAATTTGATGAGTCGCGCGACGGCAGGATTTGTATTGGTGTTTTTTACTACCAGCCTAACATTGGCTTATATGTCTAGTCATAAAGCAGGTAGTGGCAGTGTGATTAAGGCAAGCGCGACCCAAGGCAGTGTGGTAACCACTGAAATTAAAGATGTTCCCGCGATAAAACCTGCTGAAACAACAACGCCAGCAACCTCAGAAGATGTGCCAAAATAGTTGAACTTTTTTGAGCGTTGGCTCGACTAAAATGCCGTCGTGGTGGAATTGGTAGACACGCTATCTTGAGGGGGTAGTGACGAAAGTCGTGAGAGTTCGAGTCTCTCCGTCGGCACCAGTAAGTAAGGTCAGTATAAATAATAGTTGAAACAGAAATACAGTTATCAAGAGCTTCTAAGCTCGTTTAAGCCGCAAGGCAAAGATGTAATAGCGATGTAATAAAAATCGTGTAAAACACAGCATTATTGTCAATTAAATTCTTTAATTGATTTTTCAGTCATTCAGTTTGGGGCTAGTAAGTGTTAGAAAATTACTTTCCGATATTGTTATTCATCCTCGTTGGCTTAGCGGTCGGCGTCGGCCCCCTTGTGCTAGGTAAGCTGGTTTCTCCTCACAAGCCGGACTCTGCAAAAAACTCTCCCTATGAATGTGGTTTTGAAGCGTTCGAAGATGCACGTATGAAATTTGATGTGCGTTATTATTTGGTTGCTATCCTGTTTATTTTATTCGACCTAGAAATTGCCTTTTTATTTCCATGGGCGGTAGTGCTACAAGAAATAGGCTTGTTTGGTTTTATTGCCATGATGATTTTTTTAGGCGTACTTGTGATTGGATTCATCTATGAGTGGATGAAAGGTGCGTTGGAGTGGGATTAGACCTTAAATTGAGATTGAAGCAGTCATGAGTATAGAAGGCGTTTTAGAGAAAGGTTTTGTCACCACAACGTTAGATACGGTGATTAACTATACCCGTACTGGCTCATTGTGGCCGATGACTTTTGGTTTGGCATGCTGCGCAGTAGAGATGATGCACGCTGGTGCGTCACGCTACGACCTTGATCGTTTCGGTATTGTATTTCGTCCTAGCCCACGGCAATCAGATGTAATGATTGTTGCTGGTACATTAGTAAATAAAATGGCGCCTGCGCTTCGTAAGGTCTACGACCAAATGGCCGAGCCGCGCTGGGTAATTTCCATGGGTTCATGTGCTAATGGCGGCGGTTATTATCATTACTCTTATGCGGTAGTGCGTGGTTGCGACCGTATCGTGCCTGTTGATGTGTACGTACCAGGTTGTCCACCCACTGCAGAGGCGTTGCTGTACGGCATTATTCAGCTGCAAAATAAAATTAAACGTACTAATACCATTGCACGCTAAAGAATAGATCATCATGTCAGCAAAATTAGATCAACTGTTAGTCAGTTTACATGCAGCGTTGGGTGCAAAAGCCACGAAGCAAATTGTTGCATTCGATGAAATAACGATTGAGTGTGCAGCTTCAGACTATCTCAATGTTTGCCAATTACTGCGTGATGAACCAAGTTTGAAGTTTGAACAATTGATTGATTTGTGTGGGGTAGATTACCAAGAATACGGTGACAGCAATTTTGATGGGTTAAACCATTTTAGTGAGTTGCGTTATGCGGTTGTTTGTCATTTCTTATCAGTCACGCACAATCATCGTGTGCGCTTACGTGTGTTTGCGCAAGATGAGGATTTCCCAGTATTGCCGACTCTGGTTGATATATGGCCAGTCGCAAACTGGTTCGAGCGAGAAGCGTTTGATTTGTATGGCATCATGTTTGAAAACCACCCAGATTTGCGCCGTTTGTTAACTGACTACGGCTTTGTTGGACATCCATTCCGTAAAGATTTTCCTATGATTGGTACTGTTGAGATGCGTTATGATCCTGAGCAGCAGCGCGTGATTTATCAGCCTGTTACTATTGAGGAGCGTAATAACGTGCCACGCGTAATTAGAGACGATGGAGCGCATCGTGGCTGAAATTAGAAATTACACAATGAACTTCGGTCCGCAGCATCCTGCCGCGCACGGCGTATTGCGCCTAGTGCTGGAGTTGGACGGTGAAGTGATCCAGCGTGCAGACCCTC
>JANOHT010000040.1:0-2544 GCA_031406605.1 Methylotenera sp.
TAAGCTTTCAGGCGCACGATTTACTTTTATGCGTGGGCAGATTGCCAAGCTGCACAGAGCTTTGGCGCAGTTTATGGTGGACACCCAAACGGAACAGCACGGTTACGAAGAATGTTATACGCCTTATTTGGTTAATGCAGAAACGCTTAAGGGAACGGGACAGCTACCTAAATTCGAAGAAGATTTATTTTCTTTAGCCCATAACGATAGTAGGTTGTACTTGATTCCAACTTCCGAAGTGACTTTGACCAATACAGTCCGCGATGAAATCGTACCTTTAGAATCATTACCGATTAAGCTTACTGCGCATACACCTTGCTTCCGTTCTGAGGCTGGTTCTTACGGACGAGATACCAAAGGCATGATACGCCAGCACCAATTTGATAAAGTGGAGATGGTGCAAATCGTGCATCCGGATACCAGTTATGCAGCACTGGAAGAAATGGTGGGTCATGCTGAGAATATTTTGAAGGCGCTAGGCTTGCCGTATCGAGTAGTGTCACTTTGCACCGGTGATATGGGTTTTGGCGCTGCTAAAACGTATGACTTGGAAGTTTGGCTGCCTGCACAAAATACTTACCGTGAAATTTCATCAGTGTCTAATTGTGAAGCTTTCCAAGCACGTCGTTTACAGGCACGCTTCAAAAGTGCCCAAGGTAAAATGGAGTTTGTACATACGCTGAATGGCTCTGGTTTAGCAGTAGGGCGCACGCTGGTTGCAGTGCTGGAAAATTATCAAAATTCGGATGGTAGCGTGACTGTGCCGGAAGTGCTTAGGCCTTACATGAAGGGCTTACAGACGCTTAGCCTTAGTTAAGCCTTATTGTAAGAACTTTTCAGTTTAGTGATTCATGACTGTCATTGCGAGCAAATCGCAATGACAGTCACTCAATTAATTAATCCATCCGCGCAATCTTGTATCTATCCAGCTCTGGATTATGACCAGGTTGGTACCGCTCTAAAATACGGTAGTAGCTTCGTATAGACTCCACAAAAATGACTGGCGCACCGCCACTTGCGTAACCATACTTCACTGTAGTGTAATACTCTGGGTTGTTTAGCATCACCAGTGTTTTTTTTACATCTGCCCAACTATCAGGGTTAAGTTTAAAGCGCTGCGCTAGCACACGTGCGTCTTCTAAATGCGCATAGCCAATGTTATAAGCGGCTAATGCCATGTAAGTGCGATCAGGTTCTGGAATGTCATCTGGAATCGTCTCTTTCAGTTTGACGATGTATTTGGCACCTGCAGGGATACTTTGTTTGGGGTCTAGCCTATCTGTTACACCCATTAAGTCAGCGGTACTTTCAGTGAGCATCATTAGGCCGCGAACATTCGTAGGTGAGGTGCTAAACGTATCCCAATGTGATTCTCTATAACTTACTGCGGCTAATAGTCGCCAATCAAGGCCAGTAACATCCTGGGCTTGTTTAAATAAGTGTTTATATTTCGGCAATAGTGAATTGCTCAGTTTTAAAAAATTGGTGATGTCTAGTGTATTGAGACGTTTAGAATTGCCATAGTAACGATCAATTAAGTTGCGTAAAGTGCCGTCTTTATGAATCTGCTCAAAAAACATATTCACTTTTTTTACGAGTTTGGGGTCTGCATTTTTAGGTAGTGCCCACGCGATTTTTTCTGGATTACCTAAGGGTATGGCAACGGCTAAGTTTGGATAATAATTTTGCATCACTGCCACTAGGTGGCTATCTGCCACAGTGAAATCTAAAATACCGCTCGCTACTTCATCTAATAATGATTCTGAGTTTGTTTTTTTTAGGGCTTGCCAACGCAGTGAAGGCTGCTCTTTTTGTATTTGACTCAGGCGTTCGGCAAAACTAGTACCTGAAGGCACGCCGATTTTTTTATGGCTAATAGCGGCTAAGTTTTTAGGTCTTTTATCGACTTCATTGTTATAGATAAGTTGCTGCTGCGTTTCTTGATAAGGCTTAGTAAATTGAACGAGTTGTTTTCTGAGAGGTGTCACTGATAAGTTCGCGGCGGCAATCTGTGCTTTGCCTTTGAGTAGCGTTGGGATTACATCACTAATGCTTTCCACTAATAAAAATTTAATTTGGTATTCCGGTGCGTAGTCTTTTACAAACATCGTGGCTAAATCATATTCAATGCCAGTGACTTGATTATCGCCATTCACAAAATAGGTGCTTGGCCCATTATGCGTTACAAAAATGAGTTCTTTTTTCGTCGCACTGGCAGCATTGTTTTTTGATGGGTCATCAAGTGATTGACTGTCCGGAGACGAACAGCCAGCCGTTACAAGCGCCATCAAAAAAGCACAAATTAAACGCATCGATGTAGGCAATCTTCAGTTAAGCCCAGCGCTCACTCACTACTCCATCAGCAGCAATCAGCACTGCATCTGTCAAGCCGTAAAAAATACCATGTTCTACCACACCTGGGGTGTTGCTAAGCAGGTCGTTCAATGTCTCTGCTTGGATATCCTCGTTAAACTTCATATCGAGCACATAGCTACCGTGCGAGGTTACCCAAAAGCCGTCTTTAGCTGCATTGGGACGTAAATC
>JANOHT010000043.1:0-3199 GCA_031406605.1 Methylotenera sp.
AAAATGTCATGTTCCTCGAAGCGAAATAAGCTAGAGGGGTCGTGCATCAATACATTGGTATCCAATACAAAAAGCTTAGGTGCGCCAGACGGTTTTTTAGCCATAAGATAACTTTCTATAAAAGTGATGAAATAAAATTAAAGTGTGTGAATGAAATCAAAATGATTAAAGAAAATTTAGTAGTTGTTAACCATACGTAAAGTAATTAAATAAATTAACGTGCTTCAATAAAACCGAGTACCTCTGCAACATGCCCATCTACTTTAACACCGCGCCACTCTTTTACTAAAGTACCATTTTTATCAATAATAAACGTGCTGCGCTCTACACCGCGCACTTGCTTGCCATACATGTTCTTCAATTTCATTACACCAAATAGCGTACAGGCTAATTCTTCAGTATCGGCAAGTAACTCAAATGGAAAGCTGAATTTGGCTTTGAAGTTTTCATGTGACTTTAGACTGTCGCGAGATACACCAAATACCTCAGTATTATGTGTTTGGAAGTCTGTATACGCATCTCTGAATTGCATGCCTTGCGTTGTGCAGCCTGGGGTTGAGTCTTTTGGGTAAAAGTAAATAATTAAATTTTTACCGAGGTAATCTGAAAGTTGAAAGGTTTTGCCACTAGTCGCTGGTAACTGAAAATCTGGTACGGGTTGATTAAGCATTGCAGTATTGTCCACTGTCACTATTAAAGTCTCCCTACATTGTTGATAAAAAGCCACACTAAGGCAATAGGATATCTCATGAAAATGACAATATTTATAATTAACATTTCACCTACTAAACAGCAAGGTGAAGTGTTATCAGATTAAGTGAGGCTTTTAATTACCCAGCAAGTTCAAATGTTCACGTTTTAAAATATAGGTTTAAATATCTAAGTTTAAATTCTTTGGCAGTAAAATCGTAATAACAGTACCACCCCCATGTCTGGGTTCAAATTTTAACGTCCCACCCAGCGCATCGCACACTTTGAAAGAAAATGGGATGCCTAAACCAGTGCCAAATCTTTTTGTAGTAGGAGCACTCATTGCGCTGGAGTCTGGCGTAAACGGCATCCCACAGCCACGGTCAAGCAATTGTAAGTTAAACTCATATGGCATAACTTTAAGTGCAATATCTAAATGACTAGCTTTTTGCGAGGCATCAATCGCATTTAATAATAAGTTGTAAATGACTTGCTCAAGCAAATGGGCGTCGGTAAAGATAGCATCATTTTTAGGCCAAGTCGGCAGTTTTACTAGTATTGATTTTTCTTTAATCTTTTGTTGTAGTGGCGCTAATGCGCCTTCTACGATGTTTTTAATTTGCGTATTGCTGGGCTGTGGTTTGAGTGGGTGTAAATATGCAAGTAATGCACCTGTCCAGCGTTCCAGCCTATCTACCGTGCTAATAATGCCGACTAATGAATCACGTGTTTCGGTATCGTGCTCGGGCGTATCCATGACCTGTGCTATCGCTCGTATGCTCGCCAAAGGATTACGAATGTTATGCGCTAGCATGGGTACGAGTAAGCCTTGTGCAGCTTGTTTTTCAGTCCTAACCAAGGCTTCTTGGCTAATGACTAATTTATCAGCCATTTCGTTAATTGCTTTTGATACTGAAGCGAGTTCTGCCACGCCTTCCTCTGGCGCGCGATGAGAAAGATTGCCTGAGCTGATTTCCGCAGTAGCTTTTAATACACCGTTGATAGGTTTAACAATCGCACGTTTTAAAAATATTCTAGAGAATATTAATAAGAGTATCGCTAACAGCAACGGGATAATCAGCAAAATGGTAGAGGTGCGCTTGGAGTCTTTAAGCCGCTTATCGAGCACAACTTGCTGTTGGCTAAGCAGTTTTTCGGTGCGGGCAAGAATATCTTCATAGCGCTTGAAAAGACCCGTTTCTAAGCCTGCATCCAATGCATGCTTGATAGCATCCTTGGTGGCATCGTTATTAATACCTTGTTGTTGATCAAACAATGAGGACGTTTCAAATACAAACTCTTTGTAGCTTGCATGTAGTTCTTCAATAGCCGCTTTTTCTGCAGTGCTCACGGCAATCGCGTTGAGTTGGGTGAAGTGTTTTTCAACCGAGATGGTAAATTGATTATATTCTTCACGAGCACCTAGATCGTCTAAAAAATAGGCATCGAATAGTTCTTTCATTTGCCGATACAAATCACCGCGAGTTTGCTGTACCTCGGTGACTAATGAGCCAATACGGTTCGCCTCTTGACTAGACTTTTCCCATAAATGAATGCCAATAGCACCTGCGGTAGCCGCTAAAATAATGAGCAGAATAAAGGCAAGCTCATGAATGAGTAGTAAGTCTTTTAGGGATTTATTTTTTTTGATCATGGACTTTAGAGGCTACGTTTTAATCTTATGTCTTGATCGTACAATATAGCAAGTTTAGGTTATTCCAGCTTAAATGGAATAGGCACTGTAATGCTAAAGTTACTGCCACGCAAAGCTTCTGGAGGCGAGGGGAATGGTGTGGCTTTATCGACCATTTCTAATGCTTGCTTATCTAAAGCTTCATAACCACTGCTTTTAATGATTTTTTTCGATTTTAATTTGCCGTTACCATCCAACTGCAACTCTATAATTGCCTCACCCTGCCAGCCGCGCATCTGTGCTATTCGTGGGTATTGCTTGTGTTTACTAATGGCCCCCCATAAGGTGTTGCCATAGTCACCGTTTGCAGCGCGAATATCGGCTTGATTAGGTTCAACTGGTGTTACAACAGGCGCTGGCGGAACTGGAGATGGGGGCGCTTCAACTTTAGGAGCCACTGCAATCACTTCTGTTTGTGAGGTAGGTGGCGGCTCTACGTAGGTTGGCTCATCATTTATCACAGTAGGAATTGGTAAGGGCTTAACCTTAGGTTCAATTTTTGGCTTAATTGGCTCAGGCTTGGGTTGTTCCGGTTGAGGTTGAGTCGGCTCTGGTTGGGTTATAGGTGGCGGTTCTGGCTTGCTAACCAGCTCAACTTCTAATATGTCAGGCTTTTTAACCACGTCAAGCTTAATATTAGGAATAACGACCATCAATAATACATGCAACAATATTGAGCAGATAATTGCCCAAATCAGCGTGTTTTCACCAGTGTTGAAATGACTAGTTGTTGAATGTTTTACAGCGATATTCAAGGAAACAAATAAGCCTAGAGAATTGACGGGTTAATAAACAAAAAATTATACAACAAGCTTA
>JANOHT010000056.1:0-6214 GCA_031406605.1 Methylotenera sp.
AAAGCTTGCGCGTTGGCTTTTGTTGCCGTGTTTTCGGTTTTGGCTGTTTGCGCATTCCAATCGTTGCTTACCCAACCTTGTAAGTTTTCTAGTGCAATTTGCGTGAGTGCATGTATCCACACGTCGTTGTCGTTCAACGCAGGAATATATTGGTAATCGCCACCGCCATTGCTTTGAAAGATATGTTGGCCTTCCATGGCAATTTCTTCCAGTGTTTCTAAGCAATCGCTGCTAAAACCTGGGCAAATCACATCAATGCGTTTTGTTTTAGCTTTGCCTAATGCTTCCAAGGTGCTGGCCAAATAAGGCTTTAACCACTCTTGTTTACCAAAGCGCGATTGAAACGCTATTGTATATTCATCTTTATTTAACTCTAAAGCTTCCGCCAATAGGCGCGCAGTTTTATGACATTCACAATGATAAGGGTCGCCTTTCAATAAATGAAATTTAGGCAAACCATGAAAACTCATCACTAACTTTCCTGAGCCGTCTGCATTTGGTTTTCCGTTCAATCGCCAATGTTCCCGCACACTTTGCGCTAACGCAGCAATATAAGTTGGGTGGTCATGATAATGTTTTATGGTGCGAATGGCTGGCATGTTGCGTGTTTTAAGCAGTACACGCCATACAGCATCTAACGCACTAGCCGTACTGCTAGCAGCATATTGAGGGTATAACGGAAATACTAAAATGCGGTCACAGTTTTTTGCGCGTAATTTATCAATGGCAGATTGCATACTTGGGTTGCCATAGCTCATGCCTAGCTCAACGGCAAATGGCGAATTGATTTTTTGACCTAAAAACCCACGTAGCATCTGCGCTTGCTTTTGCCCGTGCACTAACAATGGCGAGCCTTCTTGCGACCACACTTGTGCATATTTTGCGGCAGATTTTTTTGGGCGTACCACTAAAATAATGCAATGTAAAATCCAGCACCAAATAAACCGTGGAATTTCTACCACACGTCTATCCATTAAGAATTGACTTAGATAACGCCGCAATGCAGGCGTAGTTGGTGCATCTGGAGTACCTAAATTGGCAAGTAGGATGCCCACCTTAAGGGGATCGCCATGCTGATAAGGCGGTTCAGGATTGTAATAGGCCATTAAATTCCGTGAGGATTGTTTTTTAGTTAGTAGAGTTTAGCGCGTTAGATAATAGTTTAGCAGTGATATCTACAATTGGAATCACTCGCTCGTACGCCATTCTGGTAGGGCCAATGACGCCTAAGGTGCCAACTACTTGACCATCTGCCTCATAAGGCGCAGTAATCATGCTGCATTCATCTAAAGGTAAGTACCCACTTTCGCCACCGATAAATATCTGTATACCTTCAGCACGCTGGCTGTTATCTAATAATTGCATGAGTGAAGTGCGACGTTCAAAAATCTCAAACAGTTTACGCAGGCTGCTGACATTGGTAGATAGCTCATCCACTTGTAGCAAGTTGCGTTCACCTGCAATCACCACGCCATCTTTGTCATTATTAACGGCCTTGCTACTTGCGTCGAGTGCGGCTGACATTAAACGATTCATATCAGACTGCATCTGCTTAAGTTCTAGATGCAGTTTTTGTTGCACTTCTTCAAAGGTTTGGCCGGCAAAGTTAGCATTAAAATAATTACTCGCTTGGGTAAGCTCGCTAGCTGAATAAGGTTTTTCTGCGATGATGATACGGTTTTGTACGTTGCCATCGCTAGTGACAATGATCACCAAGATCCTTTTGTCAGATAAAGGTAAAAATTCTAAATGCTTGAACGCGATACGTTTGCGCTTAGGAATCATGACCAAACCTGCAAACTGTGTAAGCTGCGACAGCATATCTGCCGCACTTGTAATCAGTTCATTTGGATTGGGTGAGGATAAGCCACTTTTCAGTTGCTGTAACATTTGTGTTTCTATAGGTTGTACAGTCAGTAATGAGTCAACAAATAAACGATAGCCTTTTTGTGTTGGAATGCGCCCGGCAGAAGTATGGGGGCTGGCAATAAAACCAAGATGTTCCAAATCGCTCATTACATTGCGGATAGTGGCAGCGCTTACATCTAAGCCGGAATGCTGCAATAGTGTGCGCGAGCCAATAGGCTGACCATCACTAATGTAATGTTCCACTAAGGTTTTAAGTAAGATTTGCGCACGCTTGTCCACTCCCAAATTATCGGGCAGTGGTGGATATATGGCAATCATAAAATTACTTATTTTGATGCAGGGTTATTTCATCGGACTAAGTAGCTCTTTTTTCTTAAAAAACTTACTTAAGTCATTTACCAGTTGTAATAAGACAGGTTGTTTTTCAGCAAGTATGGCGGTACGTTCCTCTTTGCTAAGTGGATCGTCATTGCCTTTGCTTACTTTTAGCAATTCAAACCCTTTGCCGTTAACGGGTTGGGTAATTTTAACTTCATCATCTACATACACAATACGATCCCAATCTGCGATATACGTATGATTACGTTTTTCTCCATTGAGTAAATTTACGCCAGTAGCGTAATCTGCGCTTGGATTTGTGACGCCCAATAGCGGCATTAATGTAGGTACTATATCCATGTGACTACTAAGTTGGTTGCTTACCAAAGGCTTCATCTGCGGCGTGTAAATGACCAACGGTGTGCGCACTTGCTGATCCACAAAAGTTGAGTTGTGACCCCAAAAGCCATGCTCCATAAACTCTTCGCCATGATCGCCATTAACTATAACAATCGTGTTATCCAGTAATTGATGTTGTTTTAGATAATCAAAAATTCGGCCAAACTGCATATCTAAATGATGCACCGAGTTGATATAGCGATTTTTAATCGGTGTAATATCATTTCGCAACTGTTCTTTACTTAAAGTGGCATAGTTCAAGTCGTCACGGTAAGGTCTTGCAATGACACTGTTTTCTGGAAAGTAATAGCGCGCATGAGGCGATTCAAAAAACATGAACGTGAAAAACGGCTTGGCGGTGTCGCGATTATCAATGAATGAAAGTAAATTACTCACATTGTCTCTATCGTTCTCCCAGCCAGTTTGCCCTTTTTGTATGGTGTGTAATTGGTTTGCAGGTACTTGTGCAAAGATGGTCTGGTCAAACTCAGGGTAAGAAAACAGCGCGCTAGTATAAAAGCTGGTTTGGTAATTTTGTTGCTGTAGTACATCAATGATCGCCGCACCGCGCCTAGCCTGCATAAATGGAAACCAATAATTACCAGGCATACCCATGAACATAGAAAAAACGCCCATACGCGTACCGTTGCCACCACTGTAGTTGCGCGTATATCGTGCAGCATTTCCTGCAAACTGCCATGTATTGGGCATGACTTTTTCATTCAGCATATCAGCGCGCAATGATTCCGAAGTTAACCAGATAATGTTGTATGGTTTTGCCGGCTTGTTAAATTTAATGGGATTTAATGGATAATTTAGCTTACCTTTTACTTTAAGTTTGGTATCGCGGTTAATAGTGAAGCCGAGATTTTTGAAAAAGCCACGCGCTGAAACGGTTTGATAAAACGGGATACTTTCAGCCACCATATTAAGTTGGTTGGATTTGTAGCTATCTAACGCAAATCCCATATGAATCAAAATTGTAGCGATGAATGCAATGGGGGTAATAATGCGATAAGGTAATCTTAACAATAAGCTTTGCGACGGTTTTTTTGCATTTAAAAAATGCGCTAACCACATTAACGCTGCCTGCACTGCAATGAAAAATAGTGCAATTGCGCCAAAGCCTACTTGAGATGCATTACTACCGCCCAGTGACTCAATGCCACCAGGTGTGAGCAATAAGTTGAGTATGAATCCATTAAAAAACATGCCGTACAACGAAAATATTTTTGCATTTGCGTACAGCACTAAGGTAATCACTGCGCCTGTCAATATCGCAGTAATCAATACAATTAACGGCTTATTTAATTCAAATTTCTGGTTGATAAAGCTGGCAAGTTTAGTAAGGAGAATTGACGGCAGTAAGTAATACAAACCATAGAGTACGAAAGTGATGACCATAAATCCAAAAGGTAACCAGCCATCTTGGTACGTAGTAACGAATGAAATTGAATCTGATACTAACCACAGTACCAAAAAATAGGTAAGTACAAAGTAAGTTTTGATAATTTGGCTTTGTTGTGTGTTGATCATTTAATGCTTAGCAATAATTAAGTTCCTATCACTGTTGCAACAATGGTGCCTATGTTGATGTTCGACGAAATATTATTTCAATCAATTGATTTAATTGATTATTTTTATTATTAATAGTGTTAGTATAATTTTTTTACTTAATGAATTTAAGTGTTTAGCTAATTTAGTCTGCAAGTAATGCATTCCCGAATCACATAATTTGCATGATTAATAACGACTGGCAAGTGAGTAGTACTTTGCCTAGAATGCATGACTATGGTCTAATTATCAGATGCAAAAAAACTTTAAGAAAATTGCCGTCATTGGTAAGTACATGAATCCCACTGCTTTGCAGAGTATGCAGGCCGATTTGGTGAATCTGGCTCAACATTTACAATCACTTGATATTGCAGTTTATATCGAAGCAAACACTGCAAAACATGCACAACTTAACGGTTTTTCTACTGTTGAATTCGACAAAATTGGAGATGTCGCTGATTTAGCAATTGTGATGGGTGGCGATGGCACGATGCTTAGTGTGGCACGTAGCCTGATTAATGCTAATGTACCGCTGATAGGCATAAACCGTGGACGTTTTGGTTTTTTAACCGATTTACGTGCTGAGGATATGCTGACACAGCTAGACCGTATGCTTGATGGTGATTTTATTCAAGAGTCACGTATGCTGTTAGTTGCAGAAGTCATTCGCAATGGACATATATTACATTCTAGTTATGCATTGAACGATGTCGTCATTAAAAGTGGTTTGCGTTTAATAGAGTTTGAAGTGGCTATTGATGGAATGTTTGTGCATAAACAGCGTGCTGATGGCCTGATTTTATGTACACCGACTGGCACTACTGCCTATGCACTTTCAGCAGGCGGGCCAATATTGCATCCGAATTTAGAGGCGATTACGTTAGTGCCTATTTGTCCGCATACGCTGAGTAATCGACCCATTGCAGTACACAGCACGAGTAAGATTGAGATCACTTTCGTGCAGTTTGACGAGGCGCAATTAAGTTTTGATGGTCAATATCAAGTAGCCCTAGAAATGGGCGATACCATTAAGATACATCGTGCTGAAAAAACCATATCCTTATTACATCCTAGCGATTATTGTTACTTTGATATGCTTCGTAACAAGCTTAACTGGAGCTAAGTGTTGATGGCTTTAGGTAAATTAATAGGTTTAAGTAAATAACGCATGCTACAGAGCCTTTCTATTCGTGATTTTGTCATTGTTAATCAACTCGATTTGGAGTTTGAATCAGGTTTTACTGTATTAACCGGTGAAACTGGCGCAGGTAAATCGATTCTTATTGATGCACTTTCCTTAGCTTTAGGTGCGCGCGGTGAGGGGGGTGTGACGCGTGCAGGTTGTGATAAAGCTGAAATCAGCGCGATATTCAATATAGAAACCAACACAGATGCAAAGCAATGGCTTGCAGAAGCTGAGATGGAAAACGATGGGCAAGACTTGTTGCTGAGGCGCGTGATGTTTGCAGATGGGCGGTCGCGCGCTTACATTAACGGCATCACTGTTACCGTATCGCAACTCAAAGAGTTAGGTGAATTCTTAGTCGATATTTATAGCCAGAACGCCCATCACTCATTACTTAAATCAGCCACACAGCGCAATGTGCTGGATAATTTCGGTGAATTATCCATGCTCGCACTGCAAGTGTCGCAGTACTACAAAACTTGGTATCAATTACATGTCCAGCGGCTAGAATCTGAGAAAAATGCCAGTGCCTATGTGGATGAGCTGGCGGATTTACGTGAAAAAACGCATGAATTATCACAGTTAGCATTAACGGCTAATGAGTGGGATGAACTGCAGCAAGAGCATCTGCGATTATCCAATGGGGCAAGTTTAATCACGGGTGGTGAAGAGTGCCGTGAGTTATTGAGCGAAGGTGAATTGTCTGCGTTAAGGATGTTGTCGCAGGTTCAGCATAAGTTGCAACATCTAAGCGAATTTGATGAGTCTTTAAAAGATGCGGCTGAAACCCTGAATTCAGCCATGATTCAGCTCGAAGAAACAGATCGCTTTTTGAATCGCTACTTACAGCGTGCCGAACTAGATCCAGCGCGCTTATCGGAGTTGGAT
>JANOHT010000109.1:0-13171 GCA_031406605.1 Methylotenera sp.
ATGTATAAATACGACGAAATAGATCAGCAAATAGTAGACGAAAGAGTTGCACAATACCGCGACCAAACGCGTCGCTACTTGGCCGGTGAACTGACAGAAGAAGAGTTCCGCCCCTTACGTTTGCAAAATGGCTTGTATATACAGCGCCATGCGCCGATGTTACGTATTGCCGTGCCTTACGGTATGCTATCAAGCCGACAATTACACAAGCTTGCCGATATTGCTAAACGTTATGATCGTGATTATGGGCATTTCAGTACACGCCAAAACCTGCAGCTTAATTGGCCTAAGCTCGAAGATGTGCCTGAAATATTGGCTGAGCTTGCAACCGTTGAAATGCATGCGATTCAAACCTCGGGCAATTGCATCCGTAACATTACGACAGACCAATTTGCTGGCGTTGCGCCAGATGAAGTGATTGATCCCCGTGCTATGGCAGAAATTATGCGCCAATGGAGTACTTTTCACCCTGAGTTTGCGTTATTACCTCGCAAATTTAAGATCGCTGTTTCTGGCGCTAAACAAGATCGTGCTGTCGTACAGATGCACGATATTGGCATGGAATTTTACCGTGACTCAGAGAATAAAGTCGCCATTAAAGTCTGGGTAGGCGGTGGTTTAGGTCGTACGCCTATATTAGGTTCAGTGATTCGTGAGCATCTTGAGTGGCAACACGCCCTCACCTACTGCGAAGCGATTATCCGCGTTTATAATCTGCATGGTCGTCGCGATAATTCGTATAAAGCACGTATCAAAATTTTGGTCAAAGCGCTTGGTATTGAGGAATTCAGTAAACAAGTGGAGGCTGAGTGGCTGCATTTAAAAGATATGCCGAACACGATTCCAGGAACCGAACTTGCGCGCGTTGAAAAATATTTTGATGCAATGCCTTACGAAACATTACCGGCACATGACGCAAGCTTTGATGCGGCTATTACCAACAATACCGCATTTGCTGCCTGGGTGAAACGTTGTGTGCATCCACATAAAACCAGCGGTTATCGTGCTATTACTTTATCGCTTAAACCGCATGGCAAAGCACCAGGCGATGCGACCAGTGAGCAAATGCACGTGGTCGCTGATTTAGCTGAACAATATAGCTTCGGCGAATTACGCGTTTCACATGAACAGAATTTGATTCTAGCGGATGTGAAATTAAGCGACCTATTAACTGTGTGGGAAAAAGCCCGTGCGAATGGCTTAGCTACACCTAATATTGGCTTACTCACCGACATTATTTGCTGCCCTGGCGGTGACTTTTGTTCACTGGCTAACGCAAAAAGCATTCCGATTGCTGAAGCAATTCAAATGCAGTTTGATAACTTGGATTACTTACATGACATTGGTGAAATCGAACTCAATATTTCAGGATGTATGAATGCTTGCGGTCATCATCATGTAGGCCACATTGGTATTCTTGGTGTAGATAAAGACGGTTCTGAATGGTATCAAGTCTCCATTGGTGGCAAACAAGGCAATGATGCCAGTCTTGGTAGCGTAATTGGACCTTCGTTTTCGGCTGAAGAAATGCCAGCGGTGGTGCAACAACTCATTGACGTTTATATTCAAGAGCGTACTGATGAAGAGCGCTTTATTGATACTGTGCGCCGATTAGGTATTGCACCGTTTAAAGCGCGCGTTTATGGAAAAGAAGCTATTAATGAGATTGCAGCATGAGCAACTTGATCAAACTTAACCAAAGTAACAGTGCAAATATTGTTGAAAATGAATGGTTTACTGTCGAACTGCCAGCGAGCCAGGTGGAGGCACGCAAACAAGCCGGCAAAGTGGTGTTATTCAAACTGACGGGTGAAAAAACGGTCACCCCGGAGCAAATTGCAACGACTGAAATTCCTGCATCTGGAAAAGTGATTGTGCCGTTAAGTGTGTTTATTGCACGTAAGCCTGAATTGCAATCAAGAATTGCTGCAAAAGAGGTGGGCGTATGGATAGACACGCATGAAGTGCTTGCAGATTTAGTTGAGTCTCAGCCTGATTTAAACACACTGCCAATTATTGCTGTACATGTTGAGCGCTTTGCGGACGGCCGTATTTTCTCGTTAGGCACCCTGCTTCGCACTCGTTACGGTTATAAAAATGCGTTACGCGCTTTTGGTGATGTACTGCGCGACCAATTATTTTTTCTCAAACGTAGCGGCTTTGATAGTTATATGATTCGCGCAGATAGAAGTGCGGAAGACGCATTGGCAAGCTTGAATGATTTTACAGCACCCTATCAAGGTGCTGTAGATGAAGCAAGACCTGCATTCATACGTTACAACAGGCTACCCTAATGTCTGGTGAAGTCTCAATGTTACGCCCTGCTGCAAATAACCCGGCAACATCGCCTTTGCTTACGGAGGCGTTGCAAGCTACTGTCATGCAAAAGCGTAGCAATGTAATACAAATACTGAAAGAAGCTATTACAGAGTTCGGCAGCAACCATGAAATCACTTTTGCCAATAGCATGGGTGCAGAAGACATGGTGCTGACTGACATTATTCAACGTGAGCAATTAGCCATAGAGATTTTTTCACTGGATACTGGCCGTTTACCAACTGAAACCTACGACTTAATTGCCGAGACCGAGCAAACTTATAATACCAAGCTGAAAATTTTCTTTCCGCAAGCTGAAATAGTAGAAACTTACGTAAGGTCAAAGGGCATCAATGCTTTTTATGAAAGTATCGAGTTGCGTAAGGCTTGCTGCCACATGCGCAAAGTCGAGCCGTTACAACGTGCGCTCAAAGGTAAAAAAGCTTGGGTCACTGGCATGCGCGCAGAGCAGTCGAGCACGCGCGTAGATTTACCTTTCCGCCAGTTTGATGAAAGTAATCAACTGGAAAAATTCAATCCATTAAGCGATTGGACTGAGCAGGAAGTGTGGGCATATATACGCATGTTTAATGTGCCTTACAACAGATTACATGACCAGTTTTACCCTAGCATTGGGTGCGCACCGTGCACGCGTGCCATTGCGGTGGGTGAAGACGTGCGGGCGGGCAGATGGTGGTGGGAAGATCCACTGAATAAAGAATGCGGTCTTCATACAAAAAAATAGCCCGTTTGCAAGCATCTTAAGTTAAATTAAAATATTAAAATCACATAATAAGCAGTTGAATATGTTAAATAAAAAATCATCGGAACATCAAGCCCTGTCTCATTTAGACTGGCTGGAATCAGAAGCCATCTATATTCTGCGTGAAGTTGCTGGGCAATGTTCTAATCCAGTATTATTGTTTTCAGGCGGCAAGGATTCTCTGTGTATTTTACGTCTGGCGGAAAAAGCTTTCCGTCCAGGTAAATTTCCATTTCCGTTGATGCATATTGATACAGGCCATAACTATCAAGAAGTGATTGATTTCCGCGATCAACGTGCGGCGGAATTAGGTGAGCGCTTAATCGTACGTTCTGTGGAAGACTCCATGAAACGTGGCACAGTCGTGCTTAAAACGCCTGATGAATCACGCAATAAACATCAATCTGTGACCTTACTGGAAGCGATTGAAGAGTTTGGTTTCGACTGCTGCATCGGCGGTGCGCGTCGCGATGAAGAAAAAGCGCGTGCCAAAGAACGTATTATGAGTTTCCGCGATGAATTTGGTCAGTGGGATCCTAAGAATCAACGCCCTGAACTGTGGAGCCTTTACAATGCTCGCGCACACAAAGGTGAAAACATTCGCGCCTTCCCAATCTCTAATTGGACGGAAATGGATGTTTGGCAATATATCGAACGTGAAAATCTAGGTTTACCAAGTATTTACTTTGCGCATAACCGCCCTATCGTAATGCGTGGCGGTGCGATTATGCCAGTAACTGATATCACGCCAGCAAAAGCGGGTGAAGAAATCATTGATATGCAAGTGCGTTTTAGAACAGTGGGCGACATTACATGTACTGCCCCTGTGATTAGTGATGCCGATACCATTGCGAAAATCGTACTTGAAACTGCAACAACAACTATCACTGAGCGTGGTGCGACCCGCTTGGATGACCAAACCTCAGACGCTTCAATGGAACAGCGCAAAAAAGAAGGCTATTTCTAATGAGTACCGTAAATAACAAAGTGAATACAACCCATAGCGACTCGCTGCTCCGCTTTATGACATGCGGCAGCGTAGATGATGGTAAAAGCACACTGATTGGACGTTTGCTGTTCGACACCAAAACCATTTTGGCTGACACGCTGACACAAATGGCGCGTACCTCAGAAAAACGTGGATTGACTGCGGTCGATTTATCTCTGTTAACCGATGGCCTGCAAGCTGAACGTGAACAAGGCATTACTATTGATGTCGCTTACCGCTATTTCAGTACCGGTACTCGTAAATACATTATTGCCGATGCACCTGGGCATGAACAATATACTCGCAATATGGTGACGGCTGCATCTACTGCTAATCTGGCGATTATTTTGATTGATGCACGTAAAGGTGTTTTGACACAAACACGCCGCCATTCTTACCTAGCGCATTTAGTCGGTATTCCACACATTGTGGTTGCGGTAAATAAAATGGACCTGGTGAATTACGACCAAGCGATTTACGACAAAATTTGTGCTGACTATTTGGCCTTTGCGAATGAAATTGGTTTAGCACAAAGCAAAAGTGCTGCTGGTCATGACATTAGCTTCATTCCTATGTCTGCATTAAATGGTGATATGTTGGTGGATCGATTAGACAACATGCCTTGGTATACAGGCAACACTATGATTGAGACGTTGGAAGCAACACCGCCAGCACATTCTGAGCATGCCGAGCCGTTCCGCTTCCCTGTGCAATTTGTATGTAGACCACATGCGTCAGACAATCCGGAATTGCACGACTTCCGTGGCTTTATGGGCCGTGTAGAATCAGGTGAAATTACAGTAGGCGATGCCGTGACGGTATTACCAAATGGCTATCAATCTAAAGTCAAAGCCATTCAACTGGGTGAAGAACAATTACAATCAGCCACAACAGAACAAAGTATTACATTGCTTCTCGAAGATGAAATCGATACCTCGCGTGGCGACATGATTGTTAAATCAAGTGAAATGATTGATCCTGTAAAGCAGATTGATGCATTTGTATGCTGGCTATCGGAAACACCCCTGTCTACCGCACGCACTTATGTTGTACGTCATACCACACGTGAATCTAAAGCCAAGGTTGGTTCAATTCAATATAAAGTGGATGTGAATACGCTTGAGCACCAAACCACAACTGATTTAAAAATGAATGACATTGCGCGTATTACTTTTAAACTTGCACAACCACTTATGGTCGATAGCTATATGGTGAATCGTGCTACAGGTGCATTTATTGTCATTGATGAAAGCACCAATAATACTGTTGGTGCAGGCATGATTATTTAGCTTATTCGCTAGTTTCCGTTACCTGCGCGTTTTAATCATAAGAAAAATCAATTAAAATAACATTTTAGCTTTTAAGCTTTAGAGGATTACCAAATGACTTATGTCGTTACCGAAAATTGTATTCAATGTAAATTTACTGATTGCGTAGATGTATGTCCGGTAGATTGCTTCGTTGAAGGCCCAAATTTTTTAGCTATCAATCCAGATGAGTGTATTGATTGTACTCTGTGCGTTGCAGAATGCCCCGCTGAAGCAATTTTTGCAGAGGATGATGTACCTGCAGACCAGCAAGAGTTTATTGCGCTTAATGCACGCTTGGCAGAACTGTGGCCGGTGATTACATCACGCAAACCTGCACTTGAAGATGCAGACGCAATGAATGGTGTCCCTGGTAAACGTGAGCTTTTAATAGAATAATTTAAGTTTGTTACTTAAAAGTGATTGTGCGTTATTTAAAACCACACTATTTAGTATCGTTTAATAAAAAAAGAGGCCATAGCCTCTTTATTTATTATATTGAAAAACTGCTGAACAAATTCGTAAATCCATAGCACGCTAAAGTGATTGAATAAAATTAAGCATGGCACTACCACTTAAATATCTACAACACTACCCTATTGCTTTGCAAGACAAGATTCGTGAATTGCAGACTCAAAATTTGCTAGGCGATTACATTGCCCAGCGCTACACTCAAACTCATACAATACAAACAGACAAAGCCCTTTACCAATTTGCTAACGAGATTAAGCAAACTTTTTTACGCAATGCACCTTTGCTGGATAAAGTGCTTTATGACAATCGGCTAGGCATAGAACATCATGCGCTTGGCCTGAACACCGCAATATCCCGCGTACAAGGCGGAAAACTTAAGGCAAAAAAAGAGATTAAAGTTTCCTCTTTCTTTAAAGCTGCGCCCACAGAGTTTTTGCGCATGATAGTCGTTCATGAACTAGCACACTTAAAAGAGCGTAATCATGACAAAGCGTTTTATCAGCTCTGCCAACATATGGAACCAAACTACTATCAATTAGAGTTTGATTGCCGCGTCTATTTATTATGGAAAAATGACGTAACGCCTGAATTGACTACTGAAATTATCACTAAGTAATCAGTACTAACTCTTTTTAAGCATTCCATCAACACTAAACGAACCCGCCCCAGCAACAGAAAAGTACAAAAACACAAAGCTGTACAGCGCCGCTAATTCACCTTGATTAAGGATTGGTAGAAAACCATTAGGTGCATGCGCCATGAAATAAGCCACTGCCATTTGGCCCGATAGAATAAAAGCAACAGGTCTTGTAAATAAACCAATTAATATAAGTGCACCACCAACCAATTCAAGCACACCTGCCAGCCCCATTAATGACATCAGCTGTAAACCATCAAACATTGCTATGTGAGGCATACCAAGCAATTTCGCAGAACCATGCTGAAGAAATAAGAACCCTGTGACAATGCGTAAGATGCCTAAAACACATGGTGTCCATTTATTACAAAATTGGGGACTAAACATAAGCTACTCCTTAATGGGTTGGTATTGATTAATTAGTTAACCGATGTTCTGATGAAATCGATAAATTGTATATTAGCTTATTTTGATATCCATAACTTAGTTTTACGAATCACCACCCAACCAAACAGCATATAGCCAGCCATTGCTAACGCCAGGCCAGACGGTGCATACCAAACCAGTGGCACAATTAATCCCGCAGAAACTGTAGACAGCAGCATTTGAATAAACGCTTGTCCAGAGGCTGCGGTGCCACGGATTTTTGGATGACGATCCAAAGCTGCAAGTGAAAGTATAGGCATCGCCAATGCCATACCTATGTTAAACAAGGCAACAGGTAATATGTTTAATATTGGATTAATCGGTAATGCAAAACAAACTACCAAATTTAACAACGCCATAGCAACCATCCATGCATAGCCTACTTTTATGACCAGCTGCTGGCTATATTTACCAGCTGCGCGTTTTGCTAAATAAGAACCGATGACCATACCAATAACAGTAGGGATAAACATCCACCCAAACTGGTGAACAGTTAGCCCCAAATGCTTTATTAAAAAAACTGGACTTGCTAAAACATAGATAAAAAAACCAGCGAAATTTGCGCCGATAGCTAACACCACATATCTAAATTCGCTATCACGGAATATCTCTTTGTAGCTGATTAAGACTTGGTTAAATGAAAGTGGCAATCGTTTTACAACAGGCATTGTTTCTGGCAAGTAGATAACAGCTGCAATTAAACTGACTGCAGCATAAAAAGCCAAGAATAAGAAGATTATTTGCCAATGAATACCTAGCAGTAAGCCGCCGATGATAGGCGCTACTGCGGGCGCAATCCCAAATAACATTTGTACAGTTGCCATGACACGCTGCGCTTGTGCACCTTCAAATAGATCTCTCACCATCGCACGTGCCACTACATTTCCAGCACCGCCAGACATGCCTTGCAAGGCCCTAAAAAACCATAAAGTCTCTACATTAGGTGCAAACGCACAGCCAATTGAAGCTAATACAAAAATACCAAGACCCCATTTAATCGTTGTAATACGCCCTATTGCATCAGAAATCGCACCATGAAACAAAGTCATCAGCGCATAAGGTAGCAAATAAAATGTCAGGCTTTGCTGAATTTGTAAACTGGTGGCACCTAAAGAGGTTTCTAAAACATGAAAAGCCGGTAGATAAGTGTCAATTGCAAATGGTGCAAGTGCTGCTAACGAAGCAAGTACGATAGAAAGTATCAGCGGAGAGGTTTTTGTCATTTAATTGAAGCGCTTTATTCTAGGCGTATTTACTGGCGCACTTTATTGATGATTACATTGTAAGGTTCAAGCCGGTATCGCTAAGCTTCAAATTTTGGTTTGCAGGGTCTGTCTCATGAACAGCCAATAGATTTATACCCATAGGATACATGCGATAACCATGCTGAGTTAAAAAAGTTTCAACTAGTATTTTATCGGTTTTGATAATCTCTATCATCATGATAGGTTTAGTATGTTGTATGGTTTTCTCTGCACCAAGCAACACATCCACCTCCATGCCTTCAACATCGATTTTAATCAGGTCAACACGTGGCCAATTGAAAGCATCTATTGTTTTTAATGCCACGGTTTGCATCGCAGCCTCAGAATAGTCGATGCTTTGTCCAATAAATTCATTGGTTTTATTTTGCTTGAGTTCCAAGCTACCAAAGCTGGCAGGTACTAGATAATTGGGTACTGGAATTTTTAGCTCACCTGATTGCGCACCCAATGCTGCAAAGTGTGCGCTAGCGTTTAAACAGTTATTAATAGCGATATTGCCTGCAAGTGCATAATAGATTTTTTCTTGCGCCTCAAACGCGTGCACAGTGCCCCAACCATGCATATGCTTTGCCCATTCGATGGTGTGTACGCCAATATTGGCGCCGCCATCAATCGCCACCACACCTTTACCAAAGTATTTTTGCCTCAAATTCAGCAACGCGACAGCAAAACCGATTTCTTCTGGATCAAAACAAGAAGTATTGAGTAGCTGAAAACCTACACCATATCCACTGTTGGCATCAACCATACGGTAATCGTTTCGGTTTAATATCATGCTACCGTGATTGGTAGCAGCCAGCACAAACGGCAAGGGGCGTTTTGAAGCCATCACTTAGACCTAACGATTAAAATCTAAAGGTTAGATTTTACGGTAATGCGTGAAACTCTTCTACTCGTTCTTTTGATTCGCCACTGGCATATTTTTTAGAATTCTTATCAGTTCTAAAAATAATGGGTTGTGAAGCCAATACTGGATTTTTAGAATCTTCAATCGCTTTTTCAATTAAATGATGGTTTGGCGATAAACTGCAAACGGGGTCTGCACTCTCTGCATCACCTGTCAACAAGAAAGCCTGACAACGACAACCCGCTAAGTCATTATGTTTTTCAGGACAAGTAACACATGGGCCCTTCATCCAACTGTCGCCACGATATTTATTAAATGCTGGTGAGTCTTTCCAAGCCCACTCCAAACCTTTTTCACGCACATTTGGAAATTGCATATTAGGCAGTACGCGTGCTGAGTGGCATGGCAATACATCGCCATTGGCTGTCACAATCATAAACACCTCACCCCAACCATTCATACATTTTTTAGGTCGATTTGAGAAGTAGTCAGGCACTACGAAGAAAATCTTCATCTTGCTACCGACTTTTTCGCGGAATTCATTAGTCACTTTTTCCGCGTAATCAATTTGCTCTTTAAGCGGCATCAATTGATTACGATTCACCAAAGACCAGCCGTAATATTGGGTATTCGCCAACTCAACGTAGTCTGCACCTAGTGCTTCTGCCATCTCTAAAATTTCTTTGATATGACCAATGTTGTAGCGATGAATCACCACATTGAGCACCATCGGATAACCATGATTTTTAATCATAGCAGCGACTTTTTTCTTTAACTCAAAAGTCTTAGTATTGGTGATGAAATTGTTAATCTCTTCCGTAATATCATGCATAGAAAGCTGGATATGATCTAAACCACCATCTTTAAATGCTTGTATACGTTTTTCAGTCAGGCCTACGCCCGAAGTAATTAAGTTACTGTAGTAGCCAAGTTTTTTTGCTTCAATGACGATATCTTCAATGTCATCGCGTAACAATGGCTCACCGCCTGAAATACCAAGCTGTATGGCACCTAGTTTACGAGCATCACGTAGTGCTTGTATCCATTGCTCGGTAGTTAACTCGTTTTGCGTATGCTTATCGTAATCTGTAGGGTTGTAGCAAAAAGCACAATGCAATGGGCAGCGATACGTTACCTCTGCTAACAGCCACAGTGGTTGCGTATGTGTGATATTAGCGGCCACACCGTTATTTTGCTGTTGCGCATGTATTTCCTTTTGCACAACTGATTCACCTAATGATGTTTGTGTCATTTTGCTACTCCTCAATTTTTCCGCTAATTAAAATTTTTTTAATCTAATTAGCTTTGCACAACACAGGTTGCGCAACTTATATTCTTTATAACTTATAGCCTTCTGCGTAACTTATAGTTTGCGAATCCAAGCTTTCTCAAGCGCAAGCTCAAACATACCAATGATGTCAGCCTCAATATTAACTGCATCAGGAAAAGCCAATTTCAAATCAGCCACTACATCAGCAACTGTCGCTTTACCATCTAAACGCTTGATAACTTCTCCTGCTCCGCCATGAAGTTTGACCATGCCCTCAGGAAAAAGTATCACATAACTCTGCTGCGCTTCTTCCCACTGAAAACGATGATGTAGCGCAAGCGCATATACATCTGAATCATGTATCTTGCTTTCAGCTGACTTATTTACTTGCATCTGCTCCATAATTACTTAACCCTTAATCAAAATTTATTACTGGCTGACGCAAATAATCACGGCCTTCTACTTTAATGTCAGTAGAAGCTAACATAATAGAGTCAGCAATCACCCATAATACGTTTAACTTAAACTGCAAAATATCTAGCGCTTTCAATTGCATCTCACGTGAAGTGCTAAAGTAGTCTAGCGTGACGCTTAAGCCTTGTTCGACATCGCGACGAGCCTCAGTTAAACGTTTTTTGAAATAAGTTAAGCCCTCTTCCTTAATCCACGGATACATAGTAGGCCAGGAACTAATACGCTGCTGATGAATATGGGGTGCAAATAGTTCGGTTAGGCTAGAGCAAACTGACTCTTGCCATGAACGTTGGCGCGCAAAATTAATATAAGCATCAACAGCAAACCTAACACCAGGGCTCACCATTTTGAGGCTAGTAATCTCTTCACGCGTCAAACCTACAGCAGCCCCTAACTGAATCCATGCTTCAATACCGCCAACAGCATCACCAACACCATCGTGGTCAGTTATACGCACTATCCATTGTTTACGAACCTCTACATCAGGGCAATTAGATAAAATTGCGGCATCTTTCATTGGAATCGCAATTTGATAATAAAAACGATTTGCCACCCATGATTGCAACTGCTCTTTAGTCAATTTACCTTCATACATCATCACATGGAACGGATGGTAAATATGATAACCACGACCTTTTTCGCGTAATTTCTCTTCAAACTCCGCACGAGTCCAAGGTAAATTGTTGTTAGTCATTGCGTTCATCATAAACTCCTAAAGAATAATATCCATACCGTCATATGCCACTTCAATCCCATGCTGGGTAAGCTCGGCACGCTCGGCTGAATCTTCTCTTAAAATTGGATTGGTGTTATTGATATGAATCAATACTTTACGCACATTGCCGAACTCATTTAGTTTTTCAATCATGCCGCCCTCACCAGATTGTGGATTATGCCCAATGCTACGTGCAGTTTTGGTCATTAAGCCCAAATCAATCATTTCAGTATTCGTCCAAAACGTACCATCTACCATAATACAATCAGCTTGATTCATTAACACTGGCAAATGCGATTCGATTTCACCTAAACCAGGCGAATACCAGCATTTTTTACCTGTACTAATCTCTTCAATCAGCACACCAATGGTGTCACCTGCTTGTGGGTCATTACGATGCGGTGAATACGGAGGTGCTGCACTTTTTAGTGCAACTGATGTGAATTTAAGGTTAGGCACATTAGGAATAGTAAAACTTGTTTTGCCATCGATAGGCACATCATGGCGATTAATACCGCAATAATGGCCTAAGATATTAAGTACTTGGTTACCGGTAGTTAGATCTTCATACACCATATCTGTACAGTAAATTTCGCGCTTTACCTGTCCTTCACGGAGCATAAACAAGCCGGTGGTATGGTCTATTTGCGCATCAATCAGAACGACGGCCTGAATTCCACTATCTCGCACTGCACGACTAGGTTGTAGTGGTGCAAAATCTTGAATTTGTTGTAGGACATCGGGTGATGCATTGAACAACACCCAATTAATACCGTCTCCGCTGACACAGATAGATGACTGGGTACGCTTAGTCGCTTTAATTGTATTTTTTCTTAAACCATCACAATTGAAACAATTACAATTCCACTGTGGAAAGCCGCCACCTGCTCCAGAACCTAAGACATGTATATGCATAAAACTTTACAATCCTACAAAAAAGTACATTAAAAAACTTATATCAAACTTGGATTTAATTATAAAAAAAGGCTGTCTTACGGCAGCCTTTTTTTATTAGCATAAAGGCTAATTATTTGTTCATTACGTACATTGTTACTTCAAAGCCAAAACGCATTTCAGTAGCTGCTGGAGTTGTCCACATGATAAATTTCCTTTAAGTTTAAGTAAGTAAATTCGTTGCTAACTATTCATTGTTGCTTATTTGATTAGCGCTACAACGTGAGATGAATTCTGCGCCCGATTCTGAATTAACAATACCGCTAACTTACCGATTAACTACTAAGTAAATTCATGATGCCTTCAGCACAAAATACATAGGACCTAGTGAATTTAGCCCTTAACACAGCGCTTATATCGATGAATTTTTAACTTAACTCAGATATTAATTAGATATTTGCAAAAACTCTTACAAAGAAACTTTAAATCTCATCATTAAGACGTTTCTGGCGGCGCGCGCGCACTGAAACTGCAAGAGTTTCAAGGAGTTCAACCGTATCTTGCCAGCCCAGACAACCGTCTGTAATTGATTGGCCATATGTTAACTTACAGCCAGGCGTGTGCTCTTGGCGACCCTCATTCAAATGTGACTCCACCATCATACCAATGATTCTGGCATCACCTTGAGAAAGCTGCAAAGCAACATCACGCGCAACTTCAATTTGCAACTGATATTGTTTTTGACTATTTGCATGGCTGCAATCAATCATCAATCTAGGCGCCAATCCCGCAGAA
>JANOHT010000123.1:0-15632 GCA_031406605.1 Methylotenera sp.
TGCGCGGCTTTATATCCGTTTAATGCGGAACGCACGGCAGAGTTTGCCTGCCTTGCTATCGACCCAGCCTATAGGGGGGGCGGACGTGGCGATAAATTATTTAACTACTGCCAGGAGCAAGCCAAAGAGTTAGGTTTTAAAAGCTTGTTTTGCCTAACAACACGCACCGAACACTGGTTTTTGGAACGTGGATTTATTGAGCAGAATGTAGAGAAGTTACCGATGGAAAAACAAAAGCTCTATAACTTTCAACGTAAATCTAAGGTTTTTAGCAAAACACTTTAAACAAATTTTAGATACAATCATACAAAACTAAATCTACAAATACTTAACATTAGAGAGACAGATGCTAAATAATATTACAGCCACCCAAAAAGCCTTAACACTGGCTGAAGCACTGCCATACATCAAACGTTTTTTTGATAAAACCATTGTCATCAAATATGGCGGAAACGCCATGACAGATGCAAAACTAAAAGAATCTTTTGCACAAGATGTGGTGCTGCTTAAATTAGTGGGCATGAATCCAGTGATAGTGCACGGTGGCGGCCCGCAAATTAATGAGATGTTGGATAAACTAGGCAAAAAAGGCGAGTTTATCCAAGGTATGCGCGTTACCGACGCTGAAACCATGGATGTAGTAGAGATGGTACTTGGCGGGCAAGTGAATAAAGAAATCGTTAATCTTATCAATCGGCATGGCGGCAAGGCCGTTGGCTTAACCGGGCAGGATGGTAATTTTATTCATGCGCACAAACTGCTTATGGAAGATATGAATGATTCGTCAAAAATGATCGACATTGGTCAGGTGGGCGAAATCAGCGCAATCGACCCTAGTATTATTAACTTTCTAGATAGTGGTGATTTTATTCCAGTAGTTGCACCTATTGGCGTAGGCGAAGATGGCGAAACTTACAATATCAACGCAGATGTAGTAGCAGGTAAGTTAGCTGAAATCTTAGGTGCGGAGAAGTTGATTTTACTGACCAACACGCCTGGTGTACTAGATAAAAATGGCACATTACTGACAGGCTTAACGCCTAAGCAAATTGATGATTTAGTAGCGGATGGCACATTATCTGGCGGCATGTTGCCAAAAATAAGTTCTGCTCTAGATGCTGCGCGTAGCGGTGTTAAATCGGTACATATTATTGATGGCCGCGTAGAGCATGCTTTGCTACTGGAAGTGCTGACAGATGAAGGCGTCGGGACACTAATTAAGGCAAAGTAAGATTCAAATCGTCATTCAGCTTACACTCTGAATGACGATTATTTTTTAGTTGTATCGGTAGATAATTTAGGCTTTTAATGCATAATAAAATCTGGATTTTCGACCTTGACGACACGTTGCACAACGCCTCTGCACACATTTTCCCTGTGATGAATCGGGCTATGACGCAATACATCATGGACACCTTGGATTTAGACGAAACTACTGCTTACAAACTTCGTCAGCATTACTGGCGCATCTACGGTGCTACGCTTAAAGGGCTAATGCGTCACCACGGGACTGACCCCTACCATTTCCTGCTAGAGACTCACCGACTCATGAACTTGCCAGAAATGGTGGTTCAAGTAAAACGTTTACGTCATATGTTGCGATGCTTACCTGGACGTAAGTGTGTATTCACTAATGCACCACAAGACTATGCACTACGCGTATTGGATATTCTCGGCATTGGCGATTGTTTCGAGTTGGTGTTTAGCGTGGAATCGACAAAATTCCATGCAAAGCCATCCGTCCGCGGCTTTCAACTGCTGCTTAAATCTATCAAAGCTAAAGCAGCTGATTGTGTCATGTTAGAAGACAACCTGCCTGCGCTGATGACCGCAAAACGCCTAGGCATGAAAACCATTTGGGTCACCAAACAATTACAAAAACCGAATTTTGTCGACTATCGCTTATCCTCAGTGTTAGCACTCACTCACATTAAGTTATAATTTCCAAAAATTGAGTATGAGTCACTCAATTTTAAAACTTAGCTATTACTCACTAAAATAAAAATATTAACGGCCAAAAATATAGGGGAAAAATAATATGGCAGGTGAACGCAAACAACAAATTTTAGAAACACTAGCAAAAATGCTAGAAGCACCTAAACGAGAGAAAATCACCACTGCTTCGCTAGCCGCTAAACTGGAAGTCAGCGAAGCCGCACTCTATCGCCACTTCGCTAATAAGGCACAAATGTTTGAAGGCTTGATTGAGTTTATTGAAAGCACAATTTTTGGCTTAATCAACAAAATCAGCGCAGAAGAAACTGATGGATTAAGACAAGTACAACGCATTATCACCATGCTGCTAGTATTTTCCGAAAAAAATCCCGGTATGACACGCGTGTTAATTGGCGATGCTTTAGTGAATGAAGATGAGAAGCTACAACTGCGTATTAATCAACTTTATGACCGCATTGAAGTGACGCTGAAGCAAAGTCTTCGGATTGCAGAAGCCCAGACTGAGAATAAAGGTGATGCTGAAGCGCAAGCTAACATGATGGTTTGTTACGTGATTGGTCGCTGGAATCAATATGCCAAAAGTGGATTCAAGCGCAAACCGACTGAATTTGTGCAGCAACAGTTAGGGCTTTTAAAAGCCCTATAGCATTCGCAAAAACCAACTAAATATTAGGCTTCTAATACTTAGTCATCAACTGTCTTAACTCTACTTAAAACGAAAAAAGGAAAAGCCGTGCTGGCTTTTCCTTTAGTTACAATATACTAACTGAGATAACCTTAGTGGCGGTCATTGCCTCTGTCATGTCCACCTCTATCGTTGCCGCCTCGATCATGCCCACCTCTGTTTTGGTCATGGTCTTGACGCCTATCGGGACCATTGCCTTGATGTCGATTGTCGGGGCCATCGTTTCGGCGGTTGCCATGTCCTTCATACTGACCATGGCGTCCACCGTGTTTGTCCCAATAGTCACGGTCATAACGTCGACCATCATCACCACGATGACGATACTCTTGGTATCTTGGCGCATATACATTTTGATACCATGTGTCTTGCACAAAATAAACTGGTCTTCCGCATGCATTGTATCTACCGCAATAGTTTGACCAACGTTTTGCATGGCCAGGCGGCACACGCAAATAAATAGGTTGTGCGTATTGGTAAGCCGGTTCTACATAAATCACTCTTGGCTGTGCATAAAGCACTTGTGGTCTTGGGTAGTAATCACCAATGTCTAGTTGTCCATAAAAACCTGGTTGGCCAATACTAATAGACACACCAACATCCGCCGCTTGCGCTGAGGTTACTGTAGACACCGCAAGTAATGCGGTTAATGCAATCAAATGCTTTTTCATAATAAAACCTCTTTATATATTCAAAATTTGTATTGCTACAAAATCAATGCACTTTAGCGACTAGTTAAAATTACTAGGAACTATGTCATTGTATAAACATAACGGGTGAAGGCTTATCAGGATGACGCTGATAACCTTGTAAGAAGCGTCTGACAAGGTAAATTTATGTAAAGACTAATGAAATAAGAATGCTGTAATGCTCTATTGAACTTGCTGAACAGCCTCTAGCCTTGCTTCAAAGATAGCGACCTTAATTTTCTCAGGCTCACTATAATGTTTTGCAATACTGCCTGCATCAACACTTGATGCAGCATCAAATACTTTCACCATCAAATCTGCTGCTGGTGTTGCACAGTTATCTAACCCTGCTCTCCCTCTTGAATCTGCCTCGCAAGCTTTGAGAAAATCCTTAAATCTTGCTGGCTGACGAATAGCATCCAGTTCAATTAAAAAATTTAGGCGGGTGCTTGGCTTCATGCTGGGCGCTTGATGCAGCTTGCCATGAAATTTGGTAACGATTTGAGCTAGCTCCTTGCAATCATTGGGAACACGTAAACGCTTAGTCACCTCTTTTAATAAGCTTACACCCCGTTCTTCATGGCCAATATGCCTTGGTAATATCTCCGTTGGCGTGGTGCCTTTGCCAAGGTCGTGCATGAGCGCGGCAAAGCGTATGGGTAATGATAAATTTTGGCTGGCAGCATAATCAATCACCATCATCACATGCACGCCTGTATCTACTTCTGGGTGATGTTGGGCAGGCTGTGGCACGCCCCATAGTTTATCCAGCTCCGGTAATATCTTCTCCAAAGCACCACATGCGCGTAGCACTTCAAACATTCGTGAGGGTTTGGCTTCCATCAAGCCTTTAGCGAGTTCTTGCCATACACGCTCCGCAACCAGCGCATCAACTTCGCCCGCTTGTACCATTTGTTTCATTAAGGCATTAGTTTCCGGTGCAACTGAAAACGTGGTCAATCTTGCTGCAAAGCGTGCAACACGTAGTATGCGTACTGGGTCTTCAGCAAAAGCTTCACTCACATGTCGCAGTATTTTAGATTGAATATCAGCCAAGCCGTCAAATGGATCGATTAATTTACCCTCAGCATCTTTGGCGATGGCGTTAATCGTTAAATCGCGACGCGCCAAATCTTGTTCTAGCGTCACATCTGGGGATGCATGAACAGCGAACCCTTTATAACCACTTCCAGTTTTACGTTCTGTACGTGCCAGTGCGTATTCTTCATGTGTCTTAGGATGTAAAAAAACGGGGAAGTCTTTGCCGACAGGTTTAAAACCGGCAGCTTCCATTTCTTCTGGCGTACTGCCTATAACAACATAATCTCTATCTTTTACTTCTATACCTAGCAACTCGTCGCGTACCGCACCGCCCACAATATAAGTTTGCATGGTCTATCCTAAGTAAGATTGATACAAACTATCTGTTAGCGGAACTACGAAAGCGATCATATGCACCACGTGGTGTTTGATCAACTAAGTATTCAGGAATAATTGCTTCAAGCGGGGTTGGGGTTATATTGAATATCTCTGGAAAAGGTTGTGCGCTGACGCTATCTACCTCCATTGAACGCACGTTATCACGAGACATGAGTTTAATCGGTAGCCATTCCATCATAAAAGCTTGCGCGTAAGATAGCTTATCGTTCAAACCGACAATCGGGCGTTTAATGTTTAACGTATCCATCACCGTTTGAATCAGTGAGCGGAATGTATAGATTTTTGGACCCGCCAACTCGTAGGTTTTGCCATAGGTATCGGTGTTTTCCAAGCAATTCACAAAGCAACAGGCAACATCCTCAACCCAGACTGGCTGAAATTTAGCATTTGGTTTAGCGAGCATGACAACTGGCAAAACTTTAATAAGTGAAGCGAATAAATTGATGAAGCTATCATCCCTACCAAAAATGATAGAGGGTTTAAAGATAGTCATGTTAAGTTTGTCTTTTAATTCCAACAAAGAGGCCTCGCCAGCGGCTTTAGAACGCAAATATTGGCTAGGTGCATGTATATCTGCGCCTAAACTGCTCATGTGCACTAGTCGTTTAATGCCTAAATCCGCACATATTTTTGCTAGCTGTGCAGGCAACTGATGATGCATGGCGTTAAAACTTAAACGGTGGCTTTGGTGCAAGATACCGATTAAATTAATCACTGCATCGGTGCCTCTTAGTGCTGCATTCAAGGCTCTATAATCCAGCACGTTACATTCTTCTACTTGTACATTAGGTAACAAGAATAGGTGCTTAGCGACATCTCTACGACGGGTGAGTACTTTAACTTGATAACCTGCAGCATCTAACTTAGCGACAATTGCACTGCCTACAAAACCTGAACCACCCAGTACACAAACCTCTTTTAATTGCATGTTGAATCCTATATTTCGTTTTTTCTTTATAAGTTTAATTTTATTTTACGCGTTTGATTTTCACTGCGGACATTACATGGTCTATTCGCTATCTTCTTCTATGTCTTCTGGCTTGCCACTTCCTGGCACCACCCCTAAACGCGACTTCAATGATTGTATTTTGGAGCCTAGACGCGGTGCATAAATGTGTGCATTAGCCATCACTTTTTGTACATAGTTTCTAGTTTCAGCAAATGGAATGCTCTCTATATAAATCGCGGCCTCTAGTGGCCCACTCGCCATCCAGCGCTTGGCGCGGCTTGGGCCGGCGTTGTAAGCAGCCGTTGCCATTACGGTCTGACCACCCATTAAATCTTGGGTGTAGCGCATGTAGTAAGTGCCAATTTGTACATTGGCACTCAAATCATGAATCATGTCATTATTATAGCCATCTAACCCCATGCGTTTAGCTGCCCATTTTGCAGTGGCCGGCATCAACTGCATGAGACCAGAAGCGCCTACGCCCGATTTTGCATAATGCATAAATCGGCTTTCTTGGCGTGTTAACCCGTATATCCAAGCCTCGTCTAATTTTTGATCACTTGCCGAAGCGCGGATTAAATTACGATAAGGTGTTGGGTAGCGCAAATTAAAATCATGTACTTGTTTGGTATTATCTGCAGTAGTAATCGCAATATCGTACCATTTTTGCCTAGCCGCATATTCTGAAGCTGCCAGTAGCTGTTTGTCATCAAAATTGCGCATCGCCCATACCCACTCAGCCTTTGCCTCCCAACGCATATCTAAACGCTGCAATTCAACCGCACGCTTAATTGCTGGCTGGCTGGCAATGGCCATCACCTCAATCTCAGTAACGGTGTAATCTTCAGCGGGGACATTATTGAGCGCTTCTAACTCATCTGAGGCTAACCAACCGTAATAATGGCGCTCTTTTGAGAGCTGACTCAATATCGCGTTCGCCTCAACAGCATGCTCATTTTCATAAACTACTTGTTCTTTTAAAGCGCGGGCCTTCCAATAACGCCAAGCACCTTCTTCAGACTGCTTGGGTTGCATGGCAGCAATTGTGCTTAACACAGCCTCCCAATCATTCGCACGTAATGCAGCACGCGCCTGCCAAGCTAACTGTTCTTTATCTAAGCTCGAATCCTTTGCCAGTGCGTAATAACTCAAAGCCTCCGGACGATGTGCACGGGCTGCGTGATAAGCAACTCGTGACCATCCAAAAGCCCGATTATCAGGCTCAAACAAACCTTGCACTTTATCGTAAGTGCTAATCGCAATATCTAATTTAGTACGTGCCAAGCGGTCAAGAGCATAGAGATTTACCTCAGCACCATAACGACTTTTGAATGAGACGGTTTTTTTATCTAATAACAACTCTGGTGTTTGATACGCACGATCAAGTAGTTTTAAACTAGTAGCATCAACACTAGGCAAGCGTGCCGTAATACTCTTAGCTAAGCTCAACTTTCCATCTTGCAAAGCTAATCTAAATCTTGCCCAAACATCATCAGTGCTAAGTGCGCCAGTTTTTTGTAGTGCATCAAACAGTTGATTACAGTTACTTGGTAAATCAGTCGAAGTTAACCACAAGGCCTTAGCTTGCGTAGCGACTTCTGCATCACCTAATTGCGTATGGCCCAACAAGCCATAACATTGCACCGCAGCATCCTCACGATGAAAATTTGGCTGATGCTCAAAAAATACTGACCAGTTTTCCTGTTTAGCTAATTTTTTTAACCATTCACCACGTAAACGATCAGCAAAAGGCATGTCTGCATGTTGTGATAAAAAATTAAGCACTTCATCATCTGGCGCTTGTTCAAGCCTGAGCAACATCAGCCAATAATCGGCATAGGGTGCTAATGCGTATTGTTGGGTATTTAGTTGGCTGACATCTTCTGCCAAGGCGATTTCATTTTTTGAGGCATACGACTCGCGCGCATGTTGGAACAAGGCCTCATCAGATAATGCGTTGGCCTGACTTGACACAGTGATGGCTAGCAGAGCTAACAGTAGGCGAATCAATAACAAAGTACGCCCCTTTCCATATTAGTGTTACTAGCGACACCTCGCTAGATTGTTCAAACCTTGGTTTTACAAAAAATCAATACTCATAAACATAGACTGCAATTACTAATTAAAGTTAGTGACTAAATTAATAATTAGGCTCAGGTATAAGTTGATTGCTTAGCGATAGAAACTCTCCAGGTGCGTCTTCTACTTTGTCAAAAGTAACGTACTCCCAAGCCGTTTCGTCTTGCAACAGCGCACGTAATAACTGGTTATTAAGCGCATGACCAGATTTAAACGCATAAAAAGCGCCTAAAATCGGGTGACCTAACATGTACAAATCACCAATAGCATCTAATACTTTGTGTTTAACAAACTCATCGTCATAGCGCAAACCATCAGTGTTTAGCACGCGGTATTCATCTAACACAATCGCATTCTCCAAACTTCCACCACGTGCTAAGCCATTAGAGCGCAAATATTCGACCTCATGCATAAAGCCAAACGTGCGCGCACGACTAATTTCTTTAATGTACGAATCTGCGGCAAAATCAATTTTGACGTTATTACCGGAGCTTTCAAACACGGGATGATTAAATTCAATCGTAAAATCAATCTTAAAACCATGATAAGGCTCAAAACGCACCCACTTATCACCTTCAATCACTTCAACCGTTTTTTTAACACGTATAAATTTTTTAGCTGCAGATTGTTCCGCAATACCCGCTTGTTGCAATAAAAATACAAACGGACCTGAACTCCCATCCATAATCGGTATTTCAGAAGCATCTACATCAATATAAACATTATCTATCCCTAAGCCTGCCAGCGCAGACATGAGATGCTCGACTGTTGCAACGCGCGCGCCGTTGGCCTCAAGTGCCGAACACATGCGCGTGTCGTGCACAGCATGTGGTGTGGCCACAATTTCATTAGGCTGAGGCAGATCAACCCGTTTGAAAATAATACCAGTATCAGGCGCAGCCGGGCGCAGGGTAAGAGTAACCTTTTCGCCGTTATGCAGCCCAACGCCAGTGGCGCTAATCGCTTTTTTTAATGTACGTTGCTTTAACATTTGTGTCTCTAAACCTTTGTTTATTTTCAAACTAACACCCAGATTGCCAACGCGCATTCAAGCCCGTATTTAAGTTAGTAATCTGTTGAATAATAACATATTTAACCGCTACTCAATAACGGTGTAAACCAGTATCAGCCCGCCTATAAACTAAGATGAATAGCCAATTTTCGGCAGTTAATCCGCTTGTTTACGTAAAAATGCAGGAATATCATATTCTTCTACACCTGACAATTTCATGGCTTCCACCTGTGCACGACGACTGTTTGAGCCAAATACTTGCGGCGCTTCATCTTCAGCCATGCCACTACCTACATACATTGGTTGATTGGTAGTACCGTTGCGCACCACTTCTTGTGTCATCACACGTAGCTCTGGTTTCTGCTGACGTCGTTGTGAACCTGTTAAACCAGTTGCAACCATCGTTACGCGCAACGCGTCTCCCATCGCTTCATCAAACACGTTACCTACAATCACGGTAGCGTCTTCTGCCGTGAACGCCTTAATGGTATTCATCACATCATAGTACTCCTTCATTTTGAAGTTACTAGAAGTCGTGATATTCACTAAAACGCCACGCGCATTGGCTAGGTTGACATCTTCAAGCAATGGGCTAGCCACTGCTTGTTCTGCTGCGATGCGAGCGCGATCTGGACCTGTTGCAATCGCTGAACCCATCATCGCCATGCCCATTTCAGACATTACTGTGCGTACATCGGCAAAATCGACGTTGACCGTACCTGCGCAATTGATGATTTCTGCAATGCCAGAAACAGCATTGTGCAAGACATCGTTAGCGGCTCTAAACGCTTCTAAAAATGGAACATCTTCTCCCAACACTTCCATCAATTTTTCGTTAGGAATCACAATCAAAGAATCTACATACTTTGATAATTCATCTAGACCTTCTGAGGCAACTTTAGTGCGTTTACCTTCAAAAGAGAAAGGTTTAGTCACCACAGCTACAGTTAAGATACCCATTTCTTTTGCAATGCGCGCAATCACTGGCGCGGCTCCCGTACCCGTACCACCACCCATGCCTGCTGTGATAAATAGCATATCGGCACCATCAATCAACTCAGCAATTGCATCGCGATCTTCTATTGCTGCTTCACGACCGATTTCAGGTTTAGCGCCTGCACCCAAACCTCTAGTCATCGCGATACCCATTTGCAATATCGTTTTTGCCTGGCTCTTTTTCAAAGCTTGCATATCGGTATTGGCGCAAATGAACTCTACACCTCCTACGTTTTTTTCTATCATGTGCGCGACGGCATTACCGCCGCAACCGCCTACGCCAATCACCTTGATGACGGCTTCTTGAGAACTTTTTTCCATAATTTCAAACATTTTGATGTCTCCTCTTTTTAACTTACACAATTACTCATTTACTTCTGCCTGAACCATTTACTAAAGCACTACTTATTACTAAAAATTACCTTGAAACCAACTCTTCATTTTTTCTAGCATGCGTCCAAATGAGCTAGATTCCATTTGTCCGCTTAAATGTCTTTCTAACTGCTGCTTACCCATTAACACCAAGCCCACACCTGTTGCATAGCGTGGGTTACTCACCACCTCTGATAAACCGCCCACGTAGCGCGGCATGCCTAAACGTACCGGCATATGGAATATTTCTTCGCCTAACTCCACCATGCCTCGCATCATGGCTGAGCCGCCTGTAATGACAATGCCAGAAGCAATCATCTCTTCCATGCCGCTGCGGCGTAATTCGTTCAGCACCAGTTCATAAAGCTCGACTACACGCGGCTCTAATACTTCAGCCAAAGTCTGCACTGATAACTGGCGTGGCTCGCGGCCATCTACACCAGGCACCTCAACAATTTCTCTTGCATCCGCCAATTGACGAAGTGCACAACCATGTTTGATTTTGATGTCTTCAGCTGACTGTGTTGGCGTGCGGAACGCTACCGCCACGTCATTCGTCATTTGGTCACCAGCAATTGGCACTACCGCGGTATGACGAATCGCACCCTGCTTGAACACTGCAATATCTGTGGTACCGCCACCAATGTCTACTAAACAAACGCCCAGCTCTTTTTCATCTTCAGTTAATACAGCTAAGCTCGATGCAAGCGGCTGCAATATCAAATCACTCACTTCAATGCCGCAACGCTTAATGCACTTCACAATATTTTGTGCAGCTGCTACAGCGCCAGTCACAATATGTACTTTCACCTCCAACTTCATACCACTCATACCCAGCGGCTCGCGCACATCTTCTTGACCATCAATGATGAATTCTTGGGTAAGGATATGTAAGATTTGCTGATCCGCCGGCAAGGCAATCGCGCGTGCGGTTTCAATCACACGATCTACATCCATTTGTGAAACTTCTGCATCTTTAATCTTCACCATACCGTGTGAATTCAAGCTTTTGATATGACTACCTGCAATGCCTGTGTAAACATTGTTGATTTTGCAGTCTGCCATCAGCTCAGCTTCTTCCAATGCGCGCTGTATTGATTGCATGGTTGATTCGATATTAATTACCACCCCTTTTTTCAAGCCACGTGAAATATGTTGTCCCAGCCCGATGACTTTCAGTGTGCCTTCCGGCTGCAATTCGGCCACAATGGCAACAATTTTTGATGTGCCAATATCTAAACCTACAATTAAATTTTTATCGTCTTTTACTCTACTCATCACTTGCTCCCCCGCGTTAACTCACGGCCTCTGTCGGTTTTTTAATTGCGTTGTTTAAATTGGTGGCCTCTACTGGTTTACGTACTGCAAATCCGTTGGGATAACGTAAATCAGCATAAGTAATTTTTTTGTTTAATCCTGCAATAGTAGTGCTATATACACTGGCAAATTTTGCTAACCTTGCATTCATTTCAACTCGTCCAAGCTCTATCACAATGCCGTTGGTCGTAGTGATTTTCCATGCCCGCCTAGGTGTCAGCGCTAAGCTGGCAATTTGCAAATTAGCTACTTTCAGTTCTTTACTAAATTCACCATATTGCGACGCCACCTCTATCACACCATCACCAGGCCCATAAAACACCGGCAATTCACTGCCTGATGCTGCATGAAATAATTCGCCATGTGTATCCACCAATGCAATGCTGCCCCACCTCGCCAAGGCTTGGTGTTCCTCAATCGACACTTCCAATTTATCTGGCCAACGACGGCGCAGACTTACCGTACGCGCCCAAGGCAGCTTTTCAAAAGCATCGCGTGCTTTAATTAAATCTAGTGTAAAAAAATTACCTTTTAAATGTTTCGCTACAATCAACTTTATCTGGTCACGATTCACATGACTTAATTCACCTTCGACCTTAACTTCTCGCAACGGAAATATAGGCAAATGCACTACGGCATATAAAACCGCATACAGCATCACCACCACACTCAATGCGAACAAGAGGTTGGCTGTCATATTCAGTAAAGTAGGTCTATCCCACATCTGCCGTTTCCAAAATCTGTATGACTAATTGTTCAAAACTAATACCTGCAGCTTTCGCGGCCATGGGCACTAAGCTGTGATCTGTCATGCCCGGGCTAGTGTTTACTTCTAAAAAGTAATGCATGCCAGAATCATCCATTAAAAAATCTACACGGCCCCAGCCCTTGCAACCGATAGCACTAAATGCAAGCAAAGCTTCTTGTTGAATCTGCGCTTCTTTTTCTGCACTTAATCCGCAAGGGCATAAATATTCAGTGTCGTTACGCAAGTACTTTGCTTCAAAATCGTAGAATTCATTTTTGGGTACGATGCGAATAATTGGCAATGCTTTCAAACCATTTTCTAGGTCACCGATAATGCCTACGGTGTATTCACCCCCACCCACAAAAGCCTCTGCGATGACCAATGGATCTGCTTTAGCTGCTAACTGATAAGCAGCCTCTAGTCCGCCAGATTCTTTTACTTTGGTAATACCAATACTTGAGCCTTCATTGGCGGGTTTTACAAACAATGGCAAACCTAGTTTTGCTTCTATCGCAGAAAAGTCACTGTTTGCTGTGACTAGCTCAAAATCTGGCGTAACTACATTCATTGCCCGCCACAATAATTTAGTACGCCATTTATCCATACCAATTGCCGAAGCCATCACACCACTACCTGTGTAAGGAATTTGCAACATTTCAAGTGCGCCCTGTATGCAACCATCCTCTCCAAAACGACCATGCAAGTTAATGAACACGCGATCGAAACTTTCCAAATCATGTAAAGGTTTTTCGCGGGGATCGAATGCATGCGCATCAACGCCTTGTGCCTGTAGTGCAGCCAACACTGCACCGCCGCTATTAAGTGACACCTCCCGCTCGCCGGAACTACCGCCCATTAACACTGCAACCCGACCAAATTTTTTATTGTTTGACTTCATACTCACTATTTATCTTTCACTCTCAAATTCACCGATAACTTTCACTTCCTGCTGCAGTGCCACACCTTGTTTCTCTAACACTGTTTCTCGCATGTGCTTAATCAACAATTCAATATCCAATGCGTTTGAACCACCGATGTTCACAATAAAATTGGCATGCTTTTCAGATACTTGTGCACCACCAATGATGTAACCTTTCAATCCACTTGCTTCTATTAGACGCGCCGCGTAATCACCTGGCGGATTTCTAAAGGTTGAACCTGCACTGGGCAAATTCAGCGGCTGTGAATCCAAGCGTTGTGCTAACAAATTTTTAATTTTCTGTGCCGACTCATGTGCATCACCTGCTTTTAAATCCAACCAAGCACCAATAAACCATTCATCAGCCACTGGCATATCGACATGTCGATAACTTGCAATAAAATCTGAAGCCTCACGTGTATTCAGTTCTCCACGCCGGTTAATCGTGGTCACCTTATGCACCACATTCCAAGTTTCAGTACCATAACAACCAGCGTTCATTGCAAGTGCACCGCCTAGCGTGCCTGGAATCCCTGCAAAAAACTCTGCACCTTGCTTAGCCTCTTTCGCAGAGAACTTAGCTAATTTTGCACAAGTGACACCGGCTTCGGCGTAGACATAATCACCATCCATCCGTAATGTTGTTAACACGTTATGCATCAAAATTACCGTACCGCGCACACCGCCATCACGTACTAATAAATTCGAACCCAATCCAATGAAATAAACTGACTCATCATTACTCAAACTTTGCAAAAATAGGCACAAGTCATCCAGCCCAGCTGGAATGTAAAGTTGATCTGCCTTACCGCCCACACGCCAGCTGGTGTAGCGTGCCATTGGCTCATCTAATAACAGCTTGCCAGTTGTGGCTTGTATATGCTGAACCATCACTTTGGCTGTGCTCCTTCAGACAAAAGCTTAGTCTTAGCAGCCACCTGCCCAATCGAGCCCGCACCCATGACGATGACTACATCGTTGGGCTGCACTACATTTAAAATTGCTTGTGGTAACTCATCCGTCGTTTCGACAAACAGCGGTTCTACCTTGCCTCCAATGCGAATCGAACGAATCAATGAGCGTGTATCTGCCGCGACTATCGGCGCCTCACCTGCTGAATATACCTCTGTCAGTAACACTGCATCAGCCCCGGATAACACGCGTACAAAATCCTCAAAACAATCGCGCGTACGTGTATAGCGATGCGGCTGAAACGCCATGACCAGCCTGCGATTTGGAAAAGCAGCACGAGCAGCGGCAATCACTGCCTGCATTTCTACTGGATGATGTCCATAGTCATCAATCAATGTGAAAGTACCAACTTTCTTGGCATTGTTATCATTATCGGCTTTTACATTCACCTCGCCGTAACGCTCGAATCGGCGACCAACGCCTTTAAATTCCTTAAGCGCTTTTATGATTGCTGCATCTGGCACATTTAACTCACTGGCTATCGCAATCGCAGCAAGCGCATTCAGCACATAGTGATTACCTGGCAGATTCAACGTGACATCAAACTCAGTCGTCACACCGTTGATTCGCTCAACAGTAAAGTGCATCTTGCCATCATCGGCACGCACATTTTTTGCACGGATACGCGCATCCTCAGAAAATCCGTAGGTCATTACTGGCTTAGTCACACGTGGTAAAATCTCGCGAATATTGGCATCATCGATGCACACTACCGCCATACCCCAGAAGGGTAATTGCTGTAAAAATTCCACAAATGCGCTTTTGAGTTTTTCAAAGCTATGCTCATAAGTATCCATGTGGTCTTGGTCGATATTGGTCACTACCGCCATCACAGGCGTTAAGTGCAGGAATGACGCATCAGACTCATCAGCCTCGGCAACAATATATTCACCCGTACCAAGTTTGGCGTTAGCATTCGCTGCCTCTAACTTTCCACCAATCACAAAGGTCGGATCCATGCCCGCTTCAGCCAAAATACTGGCAATCAAGCTAGTCGTGGTCGTTTTGCCATGTGTACCCGCTACCGCTATACCTTGTCTAAAGCGCATTAACTCAGCCAACATCAGCGCGCGCGGCACGACTGGTATTTTTTTAGCACGTGCTGCGACAACTTCTGGGTTAGCTTCGTTGACTGCGCTGGAAACCACCACCACATCTGCATCGCCAAGATTTTTAGTGGCGTGGCCTTGATAAACAGTAGCGCCAAAATCGGTTAATCGCTGGGTGGTTGCATTCACTGCCAAATCAGAACCTGTCACAGTAAAGTCCAAGTTGATTAACACCTCGGCAATACCACTCATGCCCGAGCCACCAATACCGACAAAATGTATATTTTTAACTTTATGTTTCATGACGCTAACTCCATACATATATTGGCCACTGTCGCCGTTGCCTCTGGTTTGCCCAATGCGCGTGCTTTAATCGCCATGGCTAAGCATTGTTTGCGTGTTAAGTTTTGCAATAAAGTCACCACTTTTGCTACGGTAAATTCTGTTTGTGG